>NZ_WQQD01000108.1:0-226 GCF_018785605.1 Blautia sp. MCC270 | reverse complement strand
TTCAAAAGTAAACATAACCGGTTCCAGTCATACAGAACGGTAAATCAAAAAGATAATATTCGTATTGTGGGAAGATATATCAAACTTCCGAAACTTGGATTTGTTAAAATACGGCAGTCGATGGAAGTGGAAAAGATTAATCACGTGATAATTGAGCACACACCGGCTGGAAAATATTTTGCGGTTTTAAATGTTGATTTTGAACCGGAACCACGCTCAAATGCTG
>NZ_WQQD01000106.1:0-206 GCF_018785605.1 Blautia sp. MCC270 | reverse complement strand
CAGCATCGTTGACTGTTTCTGCAGGAAATCATTCCGCTGATTGGTTACTTTCTCATACACTCTTGCCACCCTGATCCGCTACTTCTCGCGGTTATGGGAATCTTTTTGTTTTCGGGAAAGCCTGCGCTGTTCTCTGTTCGGGTAGATCCTGAATTTAATTCCTTTTTGCATTATCCCATCTTATCCTTTTGTCTCTGCGATGTTTT
>NZ_WQQD01000105.1:0-226 GCF_018785605.1 Blautia sp. MCC270 | reverse complement strand
CCGTTTCTCAAAGAAATTCACAAATCCCCGGTCGAGATCCCGCAAAGACTGCTGTAATGCAATGGAATCTGCTGCTTTCAAAAAGGCAAACTCCTCTTGCTTTTTCAGTTCAGTCAGCATGGCGGAAGTCTGGGAATAGCCGATCCTTTCCCCATTTTCATAGCCTTCCTTACGCATGGCAAGTCCCCGGTTGTAGATGAACCGGCAGCATCCCAGGGTCTGATGG
>NZ_WQQD01000104.1:0-300 GCF_018785605.1 Blautia sp. MCC270 | reverse complement strand
TCAACCATAAATTTCAATTTTTTTAGATTTTCCTGGAAGTTTATTTTTATAGGACAATTTCTTTTCTGCTATCATTCATCTATTATGCTATTATCTTCCTGTTTATTATTTTATATGTGTTGTTTTTTAATAAGACTCTTCGCTGTATGGCGCTACGCCGGTCGCATTTTCAATGCGGGAATATGCAGGGGGAAGGCCATCTCAGAGTTCCGTAGCCCGAAGGGCAATGCCATTTAGATAGAACATTTTGTAGATGATTCTTTATGTTACATTCTGTAATGTTTTGATATTTGGAGTGCT
>NZ_WQQD01000103.1:421-68030 GCF_018785605.1 Blautia sp. MCC270 | reverse complement strand
CCAGTTCTCACCATTTAACCGAATCAAGTAAGTCCTCTGCAGGGTTGCAAATATCTCCTACACCTGCAGCGTAAAAATACTCATTTACATCCAACTCATAAAATGAAAATATTTCAAGATAATCATATCCAAACCTCTTGACAAACCTCCCTCTGTCATGTATTATAATATCAGTAATAATTACTATTACTGATAGGAGGAAACATTATGGCAGCACTTAAATACAGCCGTCAGCGAGAGTCCATCAAGGAATTTCTGAGATCCAGAACAGATCATCCAACGGCAGATACAGTATACGAGAATCTTCGACAGATCTACCCGAACATCAGTCTCGGAACTGTCTACCGTAATCTTTCTCTTCTCAGTGACATCGGTGAGATCCGGAAGCTGACCAATTTCGGAAGCGCGGATCGCTACGATGGAAGGGTCGCACCACACTCACATTTCATGTGTACCAGATGCAACCGGGTGATCGATATGCAGTCAGACAGCCTTAACGGAATTCTTGAACAGGCAGCTGCAGAATTTATCCACGGAAAAGTCTTTGACGTAGATGCAAGCTTCTATGGAATCTGCAAGGAATGCCTGAAAAAAGAAGAAAAACAAGCTTGACAAAACAAAGATCACATGATATTATAAAATAGTAATAATTACTATTATTAATTCAGAAGAAACAAAAACAAACAATATATTTCAAAAAAGAAAAGGAGATCATTACTATGGCTAAATGGGTATGTACAGTATGTGGATATGTTTATGAAGGCGAGCAGGCACCGGAAGCCTGTCCAGTATGTAAAGCACCAGCTTCTAAATTCCAGAAACAGGAAGGCGAGCTCTCATGGGCAGCTGAGCACGTTGTAGGTGTAGCTAAAGGCGTTAGCGAGGACATCCTTGCAGACCTGAGAGCGAACTTCGAGGGCGAGTGCTCTGAGGTTGGTATGTATCTTGCAATGGCTAGAGTTGCTCACAGAGAAGGATATCCGGAAGTTGGTATGTACTATGAGAAAGCAGCTTACGAGGAAGCAGAGCATGCAGCTAAATTCGCAGAGCTCCTTGGTGAGGTTGTAACAGACAGCACAGAGAAGAACCTTCAGATGCGTGTAGAGGCTGAAAACGGCGCTACAGCAGGTAAATTCGACCTTGCAAAACGTGCGAAAGCAGCTGACCTTGACGCAATCCATGACACAGTACATGAGATGGCTAAGGATGAGGCAAGACACGGAAAAGCATTCGCTGGTCTGCTTAAGAGATATTTCGGTAAATAATAACCCAAACACAAGCACGAAAAAAGGAACCGGTCTCCCGGTTCCTTTTTTCATCATCTCTACATCCAATATCCATCCAGATATACCGATGATACATAATTTTTGCTGGTATTCTTATACAATATCTGCAGATAATGTTCTCCATCCAAAATGACTGTGCTTCCATTTTTGATCTTTCTCTGTCTTCCGGTTCCGTGTTCACTGTAATATATTGCAACTATCTTGTAGCCCTTCTTTGCAGTGATACATACTTTTGCCTTTCTGGGATAACCTTTTGCAACCGGGACCATGGTCTTTTTATCAAAGGATTTTTTATAATCTTTTCTTCCGAATTTGCACACGTTTAACGGATTTGAATAATTATGTACCGTAACTTTAGATTTGAAAGAATATGTTTTTCCATTCTTTCTTTTTACTTTGAAGGATATGATAGAAGTTCCTGTTTTTTTTGCCTTCAGCGTAAGGGTATAATCATCCAGAAACGGCATTTTTTTTACTGATACCACACTGGTATTACTGGATTTCAGTCCCAGAACTTTGTCGGATCTGACGGAGTTTATGATTCCATATCCGATTTCCTCACCTTTCATAAGAGCAACAGACTTAGTAAATTTGAGTGTACCCGCCGCCTGCGCTGTGACCGGTGCTACTGCAAGATCTGTCACGATAAATGTAAGTGCCAGAAATAACACCAATAATCTCTTTACTGCTTTTTTCATTACTTTTTCCCCCTTTTATAAGCATTTTGGACTTATTCCATACATATTAGTATACAAGAGTTATTCATATTCAACAACCTTTTTTCTGAATTTTCTGTACACTATCTTCCCGAACCTTTGCGCGAAGCTCTGTCAGATATTCTGAGAATTTCACCTGTTCATTTCCGTAGGTCATCTGCAGATCATATTCCAGCGGAATCCAGGTTTTAATATCAGATTCATTGTGCTGGATCAGGGCTTCCAGCTTGTCCAGCGCTTTATAGATCCTGGCCTCCAGAGTCTGCTGCTCTTCCATTTCCTGATAGAGTTCTGACATTTCTTTATTGAACGGCTCCGGCAGAGTCTTCACCCATTCTCCCAGCGCATCGGCTTCTTTCTCCGAATCCTTAACCGTTTTTTCAAAGGCTGGGATATCACCGGTAAAAGCTTCTCCCAGATCATGGATCAGGCACATTTTCATAATTTTCAGAAGATCTGCCTCAGGAAACTCATCACTGACAAAATATGCCATCAACGTGATCCTCCAGGAATGCTCTGCAACGCTCTCCCGCCTACCACCGGAAGTATAACTATGACGCACTGCATCCTTTAACCGCTCTGCAACAGAAAGTACTTCGATCAGTTTTTCTGGTTTCATATATATTACGCTCCTCTTCTTTTTATTATGTCAACCATCTAAATCAGCTATTATAAAACCGCTATAGCGTTTTCACTTTACTATACCATAATTTCCCAAAGAACAGACCCCCAAAAAACATTCTCCTTACTTCTGCGCGCTGACATTTCCCATCCCAAATAAATTTGTCCAAGCTAATTTCTAAAAAAACTATAAACCATATTGCATTTTTCTCCATAATCGTCATAATGAAATTATAAACAAAAGAAAGAAGGTGATTGCCGATGGATATCACGGTGTCGGATGAGGTCTCACAGGAATATCATGCGCTTGTGAAGAACATCCTCTGTAACAGAGAGTTCCTGAAGCTGAGCCTGTACACCCACCACCAGTGGACCACACGGCTCATGCACAGTATCAATGTTTCTTACCTCTCCTGGTTCATTGCCAGGAAGCTGGGATGTGACGAGAAAGCCGCCGCAAGGGCAGGGCTTCTCCACGATTTCTGTCCCTATGACTTCAGGGCGAAGACACCGACCGGTGAGCATCAGGCGTTTTATCACCCGAAGGCTGCCGCAGACAACAGTGCCGCACACTTTGATGTCACAGACAGAGAGCTGGATGCGATACTCTCACATATGTTCCCTCTGGGACCTCTTCCACGCAACAGGGAAGCCTGGATCATCAGCTTTGCCGATAAAGCCTGCGCCATCGCGGAAGGCTGCCATATCGCCATTGCACTGGCCAGGCGGAACCGGATCGTCATCAATCCGGCATAATTTCCACACAAAAAACAGGGCCGTCGCCACTTCTGACGCGCCCTGTTTTTGTGTGGAAATTTATTTTATGGTAATACTTTGCAGATTACTTTCTATATCTTAGTTCTCTTTCACAACAACCTTATCCAAATGCCAGATATCATCTACATACTCCTGGATAGTTCTGTCGGATGTGAACTTACCGCTGCATGCTGTATTGAGAAGTGCCATCTTAGCCCAGCGTTTCTCATCCTTATATGCTTCCTCAACACGCTTCTGTGCCTCTGCATAGGAACGGAAGTCGCCAAGGATGAAGTACTGGTCAGGTCTCGGCATGTTGCGTTTGTCGAGAAGTGAATTGTAGATATCACGGAACATCTCTGTATCGCTGGAGAAGGTTCCGTTGATCAGCTGCATCAGTACCTGACGGATCTCCGGATCTGTGTTGTAGATGAAGTCCGGATCGTAACCGCCGTTGTTCTCATAGTTGATGATCTGGTCGGAGCTCATACCGAAGATAAATGCATTCTCCTCGCCAACCTCCTGTACGATCTCAACGTTAGCACCATCCATGGTTCCAAGTGTCGGAGCACCGTTCAGCATGAATTTCATGTTACCTGTACCGGAAGCCTCTTTACTTGCTGTGGAGATCTGTTCGGAAACATCTGCTGCCGCAAAAATGATCTCAGCGTTGGATACACGGTAGTTCTCGATGAATACAACCTTCAGCTTGCCGTTGATGGAAGCATCATTGTTTACAACATCTGCCACACAGTTAATCAGCTTGATGATCTTCTTTGCACGTGCGTAAGCTGCGGAAGCTTTTGCACCAAAGATAAATGTTCTTGGATAGAAATCCATCTCCGGATGTGCCTTGATCTGGTTGTACAGATAGATCACATGCAGGATGTTAAGAAGCTGACGTTTGTACTCATGAAGTCTCTTAACCTGGATATCGAAGATAGAGTGCGGGTCAACCTCAACACCATTGTGCTCCAGGATATATTTTGCAAGACGCTCTTTGTTCTTGAACTTGATGGTCATGAACTCCTGAAGAGCCTTCTCATCGTCTGCGTAAACTTTAAGCTTGGAAAGCTGGGAAAGATCTGTGATCCAGTCCGGTCCAATCTTGTCTGTTACCCAGTCAGCCAGAAGCGGGTTTCCATGAGCAAGGAAACGTCTCTGTGTGATACCGTTTGTTTTATTGTTGAACTTCTCAGGCATCATCTCATAGAAATCCTTCAGCTCCTGATTCTTGAGGATCTCGGTATGAAGGCGTGCAACACCGTTTACAGAGTAGCCTGCAACGATCGCAAGGTGAGCCATCTTAACCTGTCCGTCATAGATGATCGCCATCTTCTTGATCTTCTCGAAGTTTCCAGGATATTTCTGCTGGATCTCAAGAATGAAACGACGGTTGATCTCCTCGATGATCTGGTATACACGCGGAAGCAGTCTGGAGAACAGCTCGATCGGCCATTTCTCAAGTGCCTCGGACATGATGGTGTGGTTGGTGTAAGCACAGCATTTTGTTGTGATATCCCATGCCTGATCCCAGCCAAGACCTTCCTCATCGATAAGAATGCGCATCAACTCTGCAACTGCAACTGTCGGATGAGTATCATTCATCTGGAATACAACCTTCTCATGAAGCTTGGTAATGTCGTCGTGTGTTTTTTTGTATTTGGCAATCGCTGCCTGAAGGCTGGCAGATACGAAGAAGTACTGCTGTTTCAGACGAAGCTCTTTACCTGCCATATGGTTATCATTCGGATAAAGCACCTCTACGATAGTACGTGCAAGGTTCTCCTGCTCTACTGCGTTGTGATAATCACCCTTGTCAAAAGAGTCAAGGTTGAAGTCTACGATCGGCTCTGCATCCCAGATACGAAGTGTGTTTACAACATCGTTGTTATAACCTGTGATCGGCATATCGTAAGGAACAGCCTTAACTGCCTGATATCCTTCATGGATGAATTTATTCTCGTTCTTCACCGGATCCCACTCAACGCGTACATATCCGCCGAAATGAACCTCTTTTGCATACTCCGGACGACGGAGCTCGAAAGGATAGCCGTTCTTCAGCCAGTTATCCGGTGCCTCTACCTGATAACCGTCACGGATCTCCTGCTTGAACATACCATAACGGTAACGGATTCCGCATCCGTATGCACAGTAGTTCAGAGTTGCAAGAGAATCCAGGAAGCATGCTGCCAGTCTTCCAAGTCCACCGTTTCCAAGAGCCGGATCCGGCTCCTGGTCTTCGATGCAGTTAATGTCAAGTCCAAGCTCCTCAAGAGCCTCCTTAACCTCGCCGTATGCACCAAGGTTGATCAGGTTGTTTCCAAGGGCACGGCCCATAAGGAACTCCATGGACATATAATATACGATCTTCGGGTCCTGTTTTTCATACGCCTTCTGGCTCTTGAGCCAGTTGTCAATGATCACATCCTTCACAGTGTAGCTTACAGCCTGAAAGATCTGCTCCTGTGTAGCCTCTTCCAGTGTTTTTCGATAAAGGAATTTTACGTTTTCTTTTACACTTTTTTTGAATTCCTCTTTCTCAAACTGCTTGTCAATCATTAGTTTTCCTCCTGTACTTTGGATACTCCCAGTGTTACAGCCTCTTTATTGATGTTCCACTCCTTGGTATAACCCTCTGCTTCTCCCAGAATAATGTTTTCTGCCAGTACTTCACGTTTGATCTCATCCTGGTTTGCTTTCATGATATCCATGATCTTATCGTTATCTTTTGCATAGACAATGATCTTGTCCATGACTTCGAAACCAGCCTCTTTACGCATAGTCTGAACCTTGCTGATGATCTCGCGGACAAAGCCCTCCTGGATCAGTTCGGGTGTAAGGTTTGTATCAAGGACAACGGATGTCTCACCGTCTGTCTCTGTCACATAGCCCTCGCTCTGGGCTGTTTCGATCAATAAGTCTTCCTCTGCAAGCTCGACGCTGTTTCCGTCAATGTCAAGAACGAGAACACCATTATCTCTCAGCTCTTTCATTGCTGCGGTTCCGTCGATCTCGGAGAGTGCGGTACGGATGCCGTTCAGAAGCTTGCCGTATTTCGGTCCTACTGTACGAAGCTGCGGCTTGAAGCTGTAGGAAATGAAGGACTCTACATCATCTGCGAATTTCACTTCTTTTACGTTAAGCTCATCTGCGATGATATCTGTGTAGAATTTATCCATAGCTTTCTCAGCTTTTACATACATGGTTCCGATCGGCTGACGGTTCTTGATGTTTGCGGTATTTCTGCATGCACGTCCGAGAACAACGATCTCAAGAAGCTCTTCCATGTTTGCCTCAAGATCCTTGTCGATCCATGCCTCGTTTACCTCCGGGTAATCGCAGAGATGGATACTCTCCGGAGCGTCTGCATCAATGCTTCTTACAAGGTTCTGGTAGATATCCTCAGTCATGAACGGGATCATCGGAGCTGCAGCCTTAGCAACTGTTACCAGTGCTGTGTAAAGTGTCATGTAAGCATTGATCTTATCCTGCTCCATGCCCTTTGCCCAGAAACGCTCACGGCTTCTTCTTACATACCAGTTACTCATATCGTCAACAAATTCCTGGAGTGCTCTTGCAGCCTCCGGAATCTTGTAGGAATCAAGATCCGCATCGACAGTCTTCACCATGGTATTCAGCTTGCTAAGCAGCCATTTATCCATAACCGGAAGCTTATCGTAATTTAAAGTATATTTAGTTGCATCAAAATTGTCAATGTTCGCATACAGTACGAAGAATGCGTAGGTGTTCCACAGAGTGCTCATGAACTTTCTCTGTCCCTCTACAACTGCCTTGCCGTGGAAACGGTTCGGAAGCCATGGAGCACTGTTGATGTAAAAATACCAGCGGATCGCATCTGCGCCGTATTTGTTCAGTGCGTCAAACGGATCTACGGCATTTCCCTTGGACTTACTCATCTTCTGTCCGTTCTCATCCTGTACATGTCCCAGAACGATTACATTCTTATACGGAGCCTTGTTGAAAAGCAGTGTGGACTCAGCAAGAAGGGAGTAGAACCATCCTCTTGTCTGGTCAACAGCCTCGGAGATGAAGTCTGCCGGGAACTGCTGCTCGAACAGGTCTTTATTCTCAAATGGATAATGATGCTGTGCAAAAGGCATTGCTCCGGAATCGAACCAGCAGTCGATTACCTCCGGTACACGGTGCATGGTCTTGCCGCAGTCCGGACACTTCATGGTGATATCATCAATGTATGGACGGTGAAGCTCGATGGTCTTTGCACGCTCGTCACCACTCTTCTCATAGAGATCCTGGCGGCTTCCCACGGATTCCATATGTCCGCACTCACACTGCCAGATATTCAGTGGTGTTCCCCAGTAACGGTTTCTGGAAATACCCCAGTCCTGAACATTCTCAAGCCAGTCACCGAAACGTCCCTTACCGATGCTCTCCGGAATCCAGTTGATAGTATTGTTGTTACGGATCAGATCATCCTTTACTGCAGTCATCTTGATGAACCAGGACTCACGTGCATAGTAGATAAGCGGTGTGTCACATCTCCAGCAGTGCGGATAATCATGCTCGAATTTCGGTGCATCAAAAAGCTTGCCCTCTTTGTCAAGGTCTGTGAGGACCATCGGGTCCGCTTTCTTTACGAATACACCTGCATATGGTGTCTCTTTGGTCATGTTACCCTGTCCGTCTACGAACTGTACGAACGGAAGGTCATACTCACGTCCGACACGGCTGTCATCCTCACCAAATGCAGGAGCGATATGAACGATACCGGTACCATCACTCATGGTAACGTAGTTGTCACAGGTTACGAAATGAGCTTTTTTGTGCTGTTTTGCTGCTGCCTCTCCTGCACATGCAAAAAGCGGCTCATATTCTCTGCGCTCAAGGTCTGTTCCTTTATATTTCTCAAGGATCTCATATGCAGGCTCATCATCCTTTGCAAGCTTGCCGAGAACCTTGTCCAGAAGTGCCTCTGCCATGTAGTAGGTATAGCCGTCTGCTGCTTTTACCTTACAGTAGATCTCATCCGGGTTTACACAAAGTGCAACGTTGGATGGAAGTGTCCACGGTGTTGTTGTCCATGCCAAGAAGTATGCGTCCTCACCAACAACCTTGAAACGTACGATCGCAGAGCGCTCTTTAACAGTCTTGTAGCCCTGAGAAACCTCCTGTGCGGAAAGAGGAGTTCCGCAGCGTGGGCAATAAGGAACGATCTTAAAGCCTTTATAAAGAAGACCTTTTTCCCAGATCTCTTTCAGCGCCCACCACTCGGACTCGATGAAATTGTTGTCGTATGTTACATACGGATGCTCCATGTCAGCCCAGAAACCAACGGTAGATGAGAAATCCTCCCACATTCCCTTGTATTTCCATACGCTCTCCTTACACTGCTGAATGAACGGCTCCATTCCGTACTCCTCGATCTGCTCCTTGCCGTCAAGGCCAAGCTTCTTCTCAACCTCAAGCTCAACCGGAAGTCCGTGAGTATCCCATCCTGCTTTTCTCGGAACCATGTACCCCTTCATTGTACGGTATCTCGGGATCATATCCTTGATAACTCGTGTCAGAACGTGTCCGATATGTGGCTTACCATTTGCGGTAGGCGGTCCGTCATAGAATGTGTATGTCTCGCCCTCTTTACGGCTGTCCATACTCTTTTCGAAAATCTTGTTGTCTTTCCAGAATTTCTCGACTTCTTTTTCACGGTCAACAAAATTCAGATTCGTGTCAACTTTACGATACACAATATTTACCTCCTGTGTCTGATTACTGGCTGCTGCCTCATCTGTAAGGCCACAGCGGATTGTTTCTTCACAGATACCTGTTCGTGCCAATGCTTCGGGCACTTATAAAAAAAGACCCCATCCTGTAAAAGGACGAAGTCTGATTCGCTGTACCACCTGTTACATTATACGGGCCTGTGTCCAGATCCCTGCGTCTTCTGCTGTGTTCTTATGCTCTGTGTTATGGCGCGGGCTGTTGTTCCATGTCTGTTCATGGCGGACAATTCTTTGTATCTGCCGATATATGTTCCCTGTAACGGAGGAAATCCGTCAGTTCTTACTTAATGATCATCTGTATATCAGATATTCTTCCGGCTGCTGCCGGACAACTTCGGAACTGAAGCTCAGGAGTGATATTCCGCCATATTTACTCGTCCCGGGCTCCCACCATCCCCAGTTCGCTGCAAGCTTTCCATATGGCCTACTGTCTCCATCACAGCTTTTTCTATATACGCTGTCTATTATAGGTTGGGGAAAATCCATATGTCAAGTGTTTTCATGGATTTTTCTTATTATATGTATGTTCACTTCTTCTTAATGGAATTTTCACAGACTGCAAGTGGTTTTTCCGGGAGGAAAGTGGTATACTACTACAGAATCTTGAGGGCAAAAATACAACGTTTCATTAATACAATGCTATAATTAATGAAATACTGCACCTCATCACAAAACGGGCAAGATTTTTTCGGTTACTGATCCTCAAATGAATAATAACCTTCTCGCCCGGATTTATCACTGAAAGGTATCTTGTTATGAAAAATATGAAAAAACGATCCTTGCGTCGGATCTTTGCAGGCATTCTCGGCATAGGGATCCTGCTCACAGGCGCAGCTCCCTGCGCGGCGGCTGCCTATGGATACGATGAATATGGTGATCCTATCGTCACTGCCACACCGGTTCCTGATGGTCAGGCCGCAGCAGTCACGCCAGCTCACTCCAGCTATTATTCACAGGCTGCCGACACCGATTCCATTGACGGGTGGCCCAAAGGTCCCGGCATCGAAGCACAGGCTGCAGTCCTTATGGACGTAAATACAGAAGCCGTTCTTTATTCCAAAAATGCGGACACACAGCTCTACCCTGCCAGCATCACGAAGATCCTGACTACACTGCTTGCCTGCGAAAATCTGAACGCTAAGACAAACATTACCGTATCTGAAAAAGCTTCCACCAGTGTAACTGCCGGAGATTCCAGTATTTATGCTGCTCCCGGTGAAAAATTCACCAGGGATCAGGCCCTGATGGCTGTCATGCTCCAGTCCGCTAATGAAATGTCTGTCGCCGTTGCGGAAGAAGTTTCCGGCTCTGTAAAGAAATTCACAGAGCTCATGAACTGGCGCGCCAAGCTTTTTGGCTGCAAGAACACACACTTTAACAATCCCAACGGTCTTCCGGATGAGAATCATTACACCACAGCCTCCGACATGGCAAAGATCGCCAAATCCGCCTGGCTGAATCCTCTTTTCCGGCGATACTGCACCAAACGTTATTACGAGATCCCGCCTACCAATAAATTTGCGGAAGCCCGCCAGCTGCTCAATCATCACAAGATGATGAAAAACGGCGAATATTATTATGAAGGCGTCCGTGGCGGAAAAACAGGCTACACGGATGCATCCGGCAACACACTTGTCACCTACTGCAAACGAGGAAATATAACGCTGGTAGCCGTGATCCTGAATTCTACTTCCGCGGCAAATGCTTACAGCGATACCGCTTCTCTTTTTAATTATGGTTTTGAAAATTTTGAAAAGGTGGATATGAAGGTGTCCATGGAGCCAGTCCCGTTTAAGGTACTCCCTTGTGACAAATATATCCTTAAGAATAACGGAAACACCTATCCGTTTTATTATCAGACAAAGGTTTATGTGACTCTTCCAAAAGGTATCAAAAAATCACAGCTTAACAAACGCCAGGCCGTTCTTCAGAATGCTGTCGGCCCACTGCGTCTGAAAAGCAAATATTATTATAAGAAACAAATGGTCGGATGGGGAATGCAATACGAACGAAACATCGTATCAGATCTTCTCCTGACTTCGTAACATTTTCCTGCGGCGGAGAGATTCGTGCTTTTCACGGATCTCATCCGCCGCTTCTGTATCTTCTGCTCTCAGGGTCTTCACCCCGAAATATTTTCCCTCATCGGTTTTTCGGATCCGGATCTTTCCGGCAACAGGTCCATGCTCATGGCAAAGGGCAAGGCTGTAATATACCTTGGAATTGTTGGTACTGAACCAACGGATCTTCCTCTTGGCAGGGCATCTGCAAATGGGACACATGGTACTTACCATGGTGCGGTCCTTCATCAGACGCTCCTTTGATACAAATTCCCTGGACACAAACTTATCATGGTCTGTATAGGAAATATAGATCTCGCTGTCTCTGGATTTTGGATTCTGATATACATCCAGAGACGGATGGCGGATCATGCAAGCTTCATCGATCTCCAGGAGTATCCTGGCAGTATAGCTGGCGTCTGCCAGTGCCCGGTGAAAATCCCGGTTTTTGGGAAGCTGCAGGTAGTCTGTAGCATATTCCAGGGAACGCCTGGATATTCCATCCTCGAATTTTATGCTGAAAAGTTTCTGCACATCGTAGTAATGCACCGGCCCTGGCATCAGCTTCAGAAGATTATAGTATTTCATATTGCGCTGAAGTTCCATCACATCCTGGTCTCCCCAGGTAAAAAAGCGATACTCCTCCCCGCACCATTCCAGAAATCTGCGGATTGCCCTTGGAAAAGGAATGCCTTTTTCCAGTTCATGATAATCCACGTGGATCACTTCGTGGATACTGTCGTGGATCCAGTGGTACACTTTGGGCTTGATCAGGCACTGAAAAGTATCAACGATTTCTCTTTTTTCATTTAATTTTACTGCCCCGATCTCTATGATCTCAAACGGGAGCCGACTATCCGGATGTCTTCTTCCATCCGGATTCTGGTTCCATTCCAGGTCAAATACAATATAGTTCATGGGTTTTCTGTCCTCTTATCTGACTGCTCAGCTGCTTCATAGATGCAGCTGTTTCCGGATCGTTGTCCGGCTATTTCATATTTTTGCATTCGGACACAGAATAAATCGCTTCAAACAGCTCCTGCTGGAAGCTTTCTGTATCTGCATCTGTCAGAATCATATCTTTCATTTCGTCTTCTTCGTGTAGCCACCAGCGGAAATCGCATAATGTGGCACCTCGTCCGGCACCGTCTGAACAATCCACATCCAGGAATACTTTTTCTGTTTTAAAGAACTCCGGATGGATGAGATACATAAACGGTACAGCAGCATGGATACTTGCCACGCAGCGATATTTGGAAAAATTTTCAAGTACGTAGCCAGCCATATCTCCACAGGCTCTGGCTGCCGGATCACCGGACTGGCACAGCTTCATGATCTGGTTTCTGGTGAGATTACATTTCAGGGTAGCATCCAGTCCACACATGATCAGTGGGATTCCGGAATCGAATACGATCTTTGCCGCCTCCGGATCTGCGTAGATGTTGAATTCCGCTGCCGGTGTGATGTTTCCGCCTTTTGCTGCGCCGCCTGTAAAAACAATTTTTCTGATCTTATTCTTTATTTCAGGAAAAACCTTCAACAGAAGTGCAAGATTAGTCATTGGTGCAGTTTCGATCATTACTACCTGCTCGCCCTCCGGAATGGCATTCAGAATGTCACGGATAAAAAGCACTGCATTGTCAGAAGCAGCCTCTGATTTTGCTTCCGGCAGTACGCAATGACCAAGCCCTGTCTCTCCGTGAAATTCTTCCGCATAAATTGCCGCTTTCACAAGAGGACGGTCCTGGCCTCCTGCCACCGGAACCTTCAGTCCGTAAAAATCCACCAGCTCCAGTGCATTTTGGGTCACTCTTTCTATCCTGGTACTTCCTGCAGATGTCGTCACTGCAAGCAGCTCCAGTTCATCCTGATGTGCTGCCGCATATGCCAGTGCGATCCCGTCATCGATTCCGGGGTCACAGTCCATGATAACCTTGATCTTATCTCCCATATATTCACCTCTGTAAAAACTCTTTCCCCACTTTTATAATATTGCCGAATTTCCGCTGTTTACCTGTTCCAAGTATAACAGAGTGAGGAAAGAGTGTAAAGTTAATCAGAATTCGTTACTGTTCACTCCGTTCTCAGCAACACGCTTCGCGGAATATTACCAGTAAACAGTAATCAGAATTCACCTCTGTACTTCAGGCTGAAACGTAAAGAACCCCTCTGCCGGGCATTGGCAGAGGGGTTGAAAAAAGGGGGTTATATTCATTTATATAAACAAATGCGATGTGCAATTTGGAGCTTTAATATTTGCAATATCCGTTTGGGTTGTTCCGGATATTGTTATTATGCTATATCCCATCACCCAGGACTTGCAATCCAGTACCGGGGCTTCACAATAAATGCTGATCAATCAATAGAAACAAATTTCTTCTCTTCTGCTTCTTTCTTGGTCTCTTCCTTCGGGAAGGTTACATGAAGGATTCCGTTCTCATATTTCGCATGGATATCTTCATGCTTAATGCTCGAGCCTACATAAAAGCTTCTGTTGCAGGTTCCTGTATAACGTTCTCTGCGAACATATTTACCTTTATCATCCTTCTCGTCCTTCTTCTCTTCTCTGGTTGCCTGAATGTTCAGATAACCATTCTTCAGCTGGATCTTCACATCCTCTTTCTTAAATCCCGGAAGATCGATCTCCAGTTCATAATTGCCATCTACATCACGGATATCTGTCTTCATCATATCCTTCACCTGAGGATAAGCATTGGCAGCTGCCTGACGGCCTGTCGGATATCCCATAAAATCATCAAATAAATCTTCTCCGAAAATACTTGGCATTAACATAACTCATTCCTCCTGATCTATATTCGCTGCGTGCTGCGCAGGCGTTTTTAATTTACTGTTTCTGAAAACATCTGCAAATTCTGTAAGAACTTTCTCCGGAAGATTTCTTTTTTCTCTCTTCCTTTGTTCTGTATGTACTATAACACGCATTATTAGCACTGTCAAGAGGCGAGTGCTAATTTCACACTTTCTTCACATTTCACGTAATTTTACGATCCATTTTTCCGATACATATGTCTGAAGCGCCGAAGATAGACGGACTCCCAGGATCAGAAATGGAACTGCCTGTAAAAGCACTCCCATAAATACATAAATATAATAACTGCTTTCATAAAAGAGAGCCCACGTCTGCTGAATACAGGAAAGAACATCTGTATCGGGACCATGGATTCCGTATTCAGTGCAGTGGAGATATGCTTCATGAGATCTGTCGAATAATACATCTGATCGATACCGGGACGGTAATAAGGCAGGCTACCGCACCAGATAGCATGACTGCAACATCCTGGAATAGGAACTGGGAATTAAGAATGATCTCCAGGCTATATTGCTGTGTCTGAATGTATGAAAATAATAAAATAGTTCCTCCAAGATAAGCAAACAGCAACGTATTTACCGTTGTACCGATAATTTCTTTCCCAACCTGATAGCCGGAAGCTGTAAGCTCTTTCGCTGTCAGACTGTTTTTATGAGTCCAGACTTCATATACAGAAGATGTTACAGATAATGCTGTATCGATAACAGCCCCAAGAGTACTGAAAACAGTTACAAATATTCCTACATGAAGCATGTTAATATGAAGGTCCGTACTGTAATAATACATAAAATCGTCTTCCGAAATCTGCAGCTCATTTAACCCGTAACTTCCTGATCTCCATGTAATAATATAAATCGGAATAAACAAAAGTAACATTACCAGCAGTGTAGCCAGAAAAGCCGCCCGCGTCTTTGGATTATTTCCGTTCTGATAAAACAGAGAAATATAACAGACACCTGCACCTGCCACCAATATCAGGAGCAGTACAGGAAAACCGGCAGACATCAGCATAATTGAAAAAAACAAAATTACAATATTCCCCGCCAGTGTCATAATTGACATGGCTCCACGCTCTCCGCCAATCAAGATCACCAGAAAAATTAAAATCAATGCAAGAAAAATGATCATTCTCTGACACCCCTTTTCCGTGATGGTATTTTCATAATCACTGAAGCAATAAAAACAGATACCGGTATTGCCAGTACAATTCCAATACTTTCTATCAGAAAACGACAGATATCATATGGAATGTGGTATCTCACGATCGTTACAAAGCTTATATCATTATTCATCTTAAGTATGAACATGGGAATCATGCCGCTTGCCAAAACAAACAGCAGTACATTTATCATGGTTCCCATAATATCATATCCGATTTCACGACCGGAATGTATCAGTCTTCTCAGAGAAACCGATGGATTTTTCCGCACGATCTCTCCTACTGCTGCGCTGATCGTCACCGTCACATCCATAATTGCACCAAGTCCTGTCAGCATAATATCTGCCCAGAATATATCTGCTGAATTGCCTGTACTTCCAAGGTATTCCAGATTGGAATAATCCAGATCTCCGTACATATAAATAGAAAATTCAAACAATGCCATGATCAGAAACAGAACACACAGTGTTGAAAGAACTGAGGAAAATGTTTTTCTATGAATTCCATTTAAGCAGATCAATGTAGTCAGTGAAAAAAGAACTGCGATGACATTACAGATATTTAAAATATTTTTCCCTTCTGTAAAAGCCTGAAATCCATACGCAAATATGACTGTATTCAGTATCAGTGATATGATCGTGTAAAATCCCTGCTTTCCTGTAATGCAGATCAGAAGAAAAAATAATCCTCCTGCCAGTAATGCCAGATACCCATCCCTTTTTACAGAACGTATCGTTTTTCCGGGGCTTTCCTTTGAACCGCTTAAAAGAACGGTGTCTCCTTTATGATATTTCTTGGTCTGAACCTGAGAAGATGTATATTCATTAGAGACCGTTATTTTTTCCCCTTTATGCGAACCGTTTAATATCCGTGCCGTAATATTCTGAGTATAGTAATATTCTTTTGAGCCCCTGGTTCCTTCTCTGCTCAGAGTCTGTTTTTCTGTTACGGAACATATTTTTGCCAGCGGTGTATGATAAAATCGGGAATTACAGCAGGTAAACAGAACAAAAATAATATATATGCCGGCTAAAAGATATTTTTTGTGAAATATGCAGGATTTCATTAACTTCATTCCCCCTGTAGAAATATTGCAATCGTAAACGCACTGACCGGTTGCCTTTTATCGAAGTAACATTGTACGCTTTTTGAAAGTATCGGTCAATATAAGGTATACAAAAAACAGCAGCAGAACCGTTTTTACAGTTCTGCTGCTGCCCCCATAATTATTTTAACAAATACCTGACTTCAAAAAAGCCATTATTTACAAAGCGCAGAAAATGCATCTGCAACAAACTGAACCTTGGTTCCGATAATAACCTGTACAGAAGTTTTTCCAGGTTTGATCACGCCTGCAACACCTGCAGATTTGATCACCTTATCATTTACAGCTGTAATATCCTTAACCTCAAGTCTCAGTCTTGTGATGCAGTTATCGATGCTTGTGATGTTCTCTTTTCCGCCACAGCCTTCAAGGATCTTCGCGGCAATAGCAGTATAGTCATCATTTGCAAGCTCGATATTCTTCTCTGCCTCAAGATCGTCATCGTCTTCTCTTCCCGGAGTCTTCAGATCAAATTTCTTGATGGCAAAAAGGAATACAACATAGAATACGATAAATGCTGCAATTCCAAGAGGAAGGATGAGCCATGTCTTCTGTGCTGCCGGAAGTGAGGATGAGAAAAGTAAATCCATCGCACCGGCGGAGAAGCTGAAGCCTGCACGGAATCCAAGAGCAACTGTGATCATGGTAAAGATACCGTAAAGTAATGAATAGATCACATAGAGGCCAGGAGCAAGGAACATAAATCCAAACTCGAACGGCTCAGTTACACCACAGATAAATGCACAGATCGCTGCAGATGCAACAAGACCGATCGCGATTTTTTTCTTTGCAGGTTTCGCACATCTTACCATTGCAAGTGCTGCACCAGGAATACCAAACATCATACATGGGAAGAATCCGGACATGTACATTCCAAGGCTCCAGGATACATCTGCAGAGGTTTCACCTGCCCAGAAGTGCTGAAGATCACCAAGTCCGATGGTGTCAAACCAGAATACATTGTTCAGTGCGTGATGTAATCCGGTAGGGATCAGCAGACGGTTCAGGAATGCATAGATACCTGCACCAACAACATCCATACCTGCAACTGCTTTTCCTAATGCTACAAGTGCACTGAAAAGTAATGGCCACACAAACAGTAATACAGCAGATACGATAATGGAAACCACTCCTGCGATGATCGCTACGCAGCGCTTGCCGCTGAAGAATGACAGCCAGTCAGGAAGCTTGGTGCTCTTGAATTTGTTATAGCATGTAGATCCGATGATACCGGCAAGGATTCCGATAAAAGGATTCGCAATTTTGTCAAATGCAAGAGTCTTTGTTGCATTGTCAGCGATTGATGGCATGATGGTTGTAACAAATCCTGTAGAAAGAAGTGTTGTGAGCATCAGCCAGGATGCAAGTGCAGCAATTCCGCCGGTTCCGTCATTCTTTTCTGACATACCGACACCGACACCGATAGCAAAAAGGATTGCCATGTTGTCGATCAGAGCTCCGCCTGCCTTAACCAGAAACAGACCGATCAGATTGGCTGCGCCATGAATGTCTCCACCCTGCATAGTTGCCGGACATAACCAGTATCCGATACCCATGAGGATACCACAGATTGGCAGTACTGCCACCGGAAGCATTAACGCTTTTCCCAGTTTTTGAAGAAATTTCATATATTTCCCCTCCCTTAAAATAAATATATTTGACCGGATCACTCCGGTTATAACACCCCGAAAATTGCTACTATCTCCGGGCTGCTATAAGCCTGTCAGCTGCATGAAGATGATCATGAAAGCTTGAGGACGGCTTCATCCGCCGAAACATCCCCCTCCTTCTGGAGGCTTATCTTTCCGTAATCATCTGTGTTGCAGATCAGAACCGGGATAATCGTGTTTAAACCGGCTTTCTCAATTTTGTCCAGATCAGCCTCTATCAGAAGATCACCCTTTTTAACCTTGTCACCTGCTGCAACGTGCGCTTTAAAAGGTTCGCCCTTAAGTGTGACTGTATCCAGTCCGATATGTATCAGTATTTCCGCGCCCTGAGTGCTTGTCAGCGTAACTGCATGAAGCGTATCAAATACCATTGCCACCTCACCGTCTGCCGGAGCATATATCCTGCCGTCTGCCGGGATCACGGCAAAACCGTCACCCAGTACCTTATCCGCAAAGACAGGGTCCGGAACCTCCGCAAGGGGAACCACTCTACCCTTGCAGGGTGCATAGATTAAATTTCCTTTATCTTTTCCTTTAAAAAATTTCAGCATATTCTCTTCCTCCCGTTATTTCACCACTTTTTCCGGTATTGATATCCGCGATGTCGATTTGTAAATATGTCTATATATTTTTTATCCATTCCGGGTTTATATTATATATTTCGTATAATTTTCATTTTTTGATTTTTAGGCATGTGTTTAACCATTATTTTCGGTTTTGTCCACATTTTTATCGGTATTTTTCAAAAAAATAAGCTGTAGCACATTAATGCGACAGCTTATGCAAGAATATTCAGTTTACTTCAACAGTTCTTTTTCAATCTTTTCTCTTGCCTCCGGAGCCTGTTTATTCATCTTCTCCGGGAAGCCGAACATGGATACACAGGCGATCCGGCAAATTTATGATACCTTTATTGTGCATACTCTCACGGAAGATGTCAAGGTAAAGAGATCCAGTCAAGTGGATATTCGCATCGGTAATTTTTTCGGCATACGTTCTGCTACATTAGATGGTATCTCACAGGATTCTGCCAGGTTCCGTCTCTTTCAATAAAAATTTTTCAAATGCATATCTGAATTTCCGTTATCTCCCGGTCAATCCGTTTTGTAATATATGCATACTCTCCATTCATTTTTATAAGTGCATGTGCCACTGCCATTGTTTCTCTGATTCTGACGCGTTTTGATTGATCATTTTTCTACAACATAAACATTTCATATCATTTCTCCTCTGATACAAACATCCCCGATACAATCTCTGCAGGCCGCCAATAAAAGGCCAAATCTGTCCTTCTGATTAATTTTCCAGTTTCGACTGACTACTCCAAGAAGCCATCCCTCCGGAATCAGACCATCAAAAAATGGAAACAGAATGGTTGTTAATCCTCCCTTTCTCCCGGTACAGTTTCTTTTCCGAACATTGCCAATGCCTGATTTACTTTATCCAGACGCACAGTTTCTTTTCCATGCTCCAGTTCTCGTATAAATCTAAGTCCCAGGCCAGCACGCATTGCGAACTCTTCCTGCGTAAGGCCAGCTTTTTTTCTTTCTTCTTTTATATAATTACCAATTCTATTCATAATACATAAATGAGCAAGTTCGTGATTTTGCATAAAAGAAAGACACCTTAACTTCGATTATGTTGTATAATGAAAGTGACCAAACAAACATTGCAACATTCACGAAAGAAAGAAGGTGCCTCTCGCAAATACTATACATACTTGCATCCATTAGCGACGTGTGCCGCCAGGCGTACCAAAAAGGGGCGAATCTTCACGATTCTCCCCTTGTCTTTATTCTTTACTCAACAATATCTGCCCGCATATTCACAGAACTCAATGTATGCGCAGCTAACTGTATCGGAATGAGATATCCGCAAATCCGAATGGTTATCTTCCTGTCCTTTTCCTTCGAATTCAAAAGTACAATTCCAATACTTCCATCGGTATTTTTGACAGCGGTTCCTTCTATCCCGTCGTCGCAGAAACTGATCCCGATACGTTTTGCACCAGGCTTGACAGTCTGCGCAATCAGCTTCACGTATTCGTACGCCGGCAGGATTTTACAGCTTCCGTCTTCCTCTGCAAGCAGAATACTTCCAAAGCCACCGCCTACATGGCGTGGCCCTCCCTTCCAGTCCAGAATCGCATTCCATTCGATCCAACGGTTCATTCCATGGTTCAGGTCTCCCAGAATATCATGTGCATAATCTACCGCATCTTGATAATTGACCTCTGCTGCCGGAATTTCAAATAATTTCTGCTGCTCAGGCGACAGTTTTCTCCGTTCCTTCTCCGGCACATCATAGAACACGGCTTTTTCCGGCAGGTGAATCGGGCAACTTTCTGAATGCATTAGAATCTTCCCCGGGTATTTCTGCGCCGCCAGCGACAATGCATCAAAATGATCTCCGGTGTACCAGTGATAAGCAAATCCACGGATCATTTCCGATGTATTTTCATCCATAACCTGTTCAAGGTGCTCAAGCATCCGTTCCTTATTATGGTCCCAGATAAAAATCTGAATTTCTTTTTGCAGTCCGCACGCGCTCAGTTCCGGATATAAGTAGTGCGTGAGAAATATTTTTATTTCCTTTCCGCTCCATACGCAGCTGTCCCAGTCCGTCGCTGCATTTGTCTCGTTCTGTATGGAAAGCATCGTAACCGGAATCCCTTCCTCACGATACGCACGAATATATTTAACAAGATAGCGCGCCCACGCACCATAATACTCCGGCCTTAGCCTTCCTCCAAAACTTCTCCCCGGCTTTGTAAAATCCCGTTTTTCCGCACTTCCCCCATAGACAGCTGCATCATTTTCCACAATCTCCGGAGCTGTTTTCCATGCTGCCGGAGGAGACCACGGTGTCAGTAATACTTCGAGCTTTCCCTGTCTGATTTCCATGATCTCTTTTAAAACCGGAATGATATATTTTTTATCCCTTGAAATAGAAAACGTCGTAAAATCCGGATCGGCAATTGGATCCTCAACTGCCTGGTATTCTGATAACGCATAATCACAGCTGTCAATCGGCACCCGTACAAAGGATGCATTGATTCCATCTTTTCCAAACCAGGCATTCAGCGCCTTTTTTCTCTGTTCCGGTTTCATATTCTGAAGGACGTACGCGGCAGACTCTGTCATTGCACATCCGTAGCCATCCATTTCCTGGAGCACATAATTCGGATAAACTCCAATTACATTCATCTCCACCTGTTTTTTCTGCCCTGACTCCTTCTCTGCCTGCAACTCTTTTTGCTCCTGTGTAATCGCTCCCGTTTTCCGCGAATACCAAATAATTTTCTGCTCCACCTGTATTCTCCTCCGTTATTTCACGCTTCCAGTCACAACACCGTCCATAATCCATCGCTGACAGAATAAATACAAAATCAATAATGGAAGAATTACCATCAGATAAGACGCAAACGCAAGATTATAGTTCACCGAAAACTGGCTGTGGAATACGTATTGTGCCAGCTGTAGCGTCTGCTGACTTGTATCGCTGAGCATGACCAATGGCATCATAAAATCATTCCATGTCCACATAAAAGATAGGATTGCAACGGTTGAAGTCATCGGCTTCAAAATTGGAAAAATAATATAAAAAAAGGTCTGCAGCCCCGTCGCACCGTCAATTTTAGCTGCTTCATCAAGTGCTTCCGGGGTTGCACGGATCGCTCCTCCGTACAGAAAAATATTCATCGGAAGACCCAGCAGCACATAAAGCAACACAATTCCATAAATATTATCAATATGAAAACGGTTTGCCTGCACTGCAAGAGGAAGCATCAGTACACTGAACGGAATAAACATTGCGCTGATAAGATAATAGTATACAAGATTAAAGAAACGACTTTTTTTCCGATATCTTGTCAGAATGTAGGATACCAATGAATGTATCAAAAGAGTCAGAACAAGATTCGCTGCCGTAATAAATACTGTGTTTAGAAAACGCCTCGGAAAACAGGTCAAGTTCCAAGCATCCACAAAATTCTGAAGGCGAAGCTTTTTAGGCAATGCAAGCACATGTCTCATATCGGTCGGATCCTTAATTGCAATAATAACAGTCAGATACAGTGGGAGAAAAATTATGCAGATTGCACCGATCAGCAACAGAACAGTAACCAACATATTTTTCTTTTCCGCCTTTTGCTTCTTGTTTCTCATCCTATTTTTTCCTCCCTTCGCTCCAGTACACGCACCTGTATCATAGAAATCAGTACAATAATCAGAAACAACACAACCGCGTTTGCGGACTGCAATGCAAACTGTCCTCCGCTAAAGCCTTTTTTATAAATCAGAACAGAAATTGACGTTGTTAAATTTCCCGGTCCGCCTTCTGTCAACGCCATAATCTGATCGTATACCATCAGATATGATTTTGCCGCCAGAACCATATTTACAGTAAACGAAGAAGCGAGCAACGGAAATGTAATTGTCCGAAAGCGTGTAAACCGAACCGCCCCATCCAGCGAAGCCGCCTCATAAATTTCTTTATCAATCGACTGGAGACCAGCTATGTAAATCAGCGTGTTAAACGCACAGGAACTCCAGATTGTAACAAAAATAATGCCCCATTTTGCATGCACACCTCCAAGCAGATTTCTGCTCATCCATTCGATGCCAAGCGCAGTACCGACCTGCGGAAGCAAAGCACTGAAAATATAGTTAAAAATATAGCCAACTATCAACGTTCCCAGCATGTAGGGAAGAAAATAAACAGCCTTCAGGAAATTTTTATACTTGATTTTTGCATTCAGCGCGCACGCCAGGATCAGACTTAAAATATTGACCGCAATTGTACAAATCACAGCAAATTCAATTGTAAATGCATATGCATGAAGTACATCCTTATCTCGGAATAAATTTATGTAGTTTCGAAATCCCACCGTTTCCCATTTCCCGTATCCCTTCCAGTTTGTAAAACTGTAAAAAATTCCCTTGAGAAACGGATACGTATTGAACAGGCAAAACAGGATGACCACTACTGCCACAATAACATAAAGAATTGGTTCTGCTTTTCTTTTTTTCACTTTTAGTCTCCCTATTCTTTTTAGTGCATGTTCAACAAAAATCCTTGATTTTACTGACTTTGCTGAACAGTTAATAAGTTACATATATCTCCTTATGTCCGTAAAATAGCCTGCAAATCTCTTTTTGAGTAAAACAGACCGTTCAAAATTCCTTTACAACGCCCTCCAAACCAAGAAGGAGCATGCAGACGTAATCTGCATACTCCCCTCTCACAGGCTACTTCAACTGCTACTGCATTATTGCTGTATCGAATTTTTCATCCATATCTGCAAGGAACTCTGCCGTTGCCTCTTTTTTGCTCATTCCGCTGGAGTAATTCAGGCAAAGTGCGCTCATTTCCGCACCCAGATCCATACCATCTGGAATCTGCATGTCAGCAAACAGATGTACCTTTTCCTTTTTAATTACGTCCTGTATCCCGCTGACTGACGGATCTTTCTGCGTTGCGGTATCAATTACAGAAAGGGCAACCTGATCATCTATATAAGCCTGTGCCTGCTCAGGTTGCATCATATACTCAATAAATGCTTTTGCTCCCTCCGGATCTTTACAATCCTCTGAAATCGAAAACATTAAATCAACGCCCGTACTGATTGCGTTTTTCTTTGCATCATTCGACGCAGGCATTGTAAACATCGATACATTGCAGTCCGGATTTGCTTTCTTAATCTCAGGAAGCACCCAGTTTCCGTTAATCATCATATAAGCCTCTCCATTCGCAAATGCTTTATTTGCATCTGCATAGGACAGTCCCATATAATCTGTAGACGTATGATCCAAAAGTGTCAAAAACATCTCTGTGATTTTCTCATGCGTTCCCACATACGTCGTTTTTCCGGCTTTTCTGTCTGCCTCAAAATTCTCCGGCTGATAAACAGACTCAAGATAAATAAATGGGTGCATTGCAGTCCAACTGTCTTTAAACGGGAACAGGAATGGATTTTCTCCTTTTTCCTCAATCTTCTCAATCACAGTCATAAATTCATCCCACGTCTTCGGAATCTCCACGCCAAGTTCGGCAAACTTATCTACGTTGTAAATAACTCCGCCTGCGTTTGCCACATACGGAAGTGCGTAAAGAGCATCCGGATTATCTTCATTATTGTCTGCTTTAATAAAATTCTTATATTCATCATAACAGTGATCCGCAAGCGGATCCTCACTCAGATCCATAAAAAATCCTTCCTGCAGAAGCTCTCTCATTGTATGGTCATAATTGAATGCAAGAACATCTGGAACATCATTCTTTGCCAGACGCGTTTTTAATACGGTTCCTGCATCAGCCGGAGCATTTAATTTAACCGTCACCTCATCCTGGCTCTTGTTAAAGCCGTCAACCAGCTTCTGCATAATATCCATATTTTCCTGTTTGGAAGAAAAAATCTCGATTTCAGACGCTGCGTTTACTGTCATACTTCCAAATACAACGCTGCCTACAATGCCAAGGCCTGCTAATATTTTTCCTATTCGCTTCATTGGAACCTCCTGTTTTCCCTTTATATTTCTCTTTTCTTTATCTCCAATTTCATAAGCGCTTATCGTTCTTATATTCTAGCATTTTGCTCCGGCATACAACAGGACGTTTTCTAGCTTTATTTTTGGTCATTTTATACTTTTTCTTTCTCTTTTTTACATAAATATAGTCGATACTGACAGAAGACGTTTTTTATTTTTTCCACAGCATCGGCATTTTTCACTTCCTTGACCGATATTCTTTCGGTGTACAGTGATAAACTTCCTTAAACAGCTTCAAGAAAAGCTTGTAATTATGAAACCCATTTCGATCCAAAATATACTGGATAGTATAGTCCGTACAAAGCAGATCCTTCTGAATCCGATTGAGACGTACTCTCTGCAAATATTCAAGGAAGGTTACACCAGACATCTTCTTAAAATATCTTGAAAAATAGACTGACGACAGACCAAATTTTTCTGCAACCCCAGCCAATGTCAGATCTTCCGAAAAATGATTGTCCATATACGTAAAAATGTTCTGAATCCGCTTTCGGTCTTTTTCGCTTTTTCGCAGATTTTCTCCACCCACAGCTGATACAGTGAAATAATTCATCAAACGGCTCACCAGGTCAAATGCAAGGCTGTAGCACTCAAAAATCCGACCTGGGCGATTCTGTTCATAACTAATAAAAATTTTCTGACAAATCAATGACATTTTCCATATCTGTTCCTGCTGAACCTCAGTCAGATTTTCATAATTGATCTTAAACTCGTAATTCTGAATATTTATATCAAATTTTTCCAGAAAAGAAATCGGAATCTGAAGGAGAATTGCCGTATTCCCATCAATGCAGCATGTCGAATGCATTACCATTGGCTTTACGACCATGATCTGATTCTTTGTCAGATGATACTCTTCATTCTCAATTCGAAAATCTAAAGTTCCATTCAAAAGATAAACAATCTCAATCCAGTTGTGAAAATGGGGAATCGACCATGCAGACCCCTCATCAATAAAAAAAGAAATCCGGAAATCAATATCCTGATTCGGATATATAATTTCACACTTATATTCATCCATAAAACCACTGTCGCCTTCCTGCTACACGCTTTTACTGCATCACCATTCTTATTCCAACGGTCACGCATGTTGCTTCAATATTGTTTCAACTCATCCTCTAATATTTATAGTTATAATACTATAAATGAGCAAGTTCGTGATTTTGCATAAAAGAAAGAAACCTTAACTTCGATTATGTTGTATAATGAAAGTGACCAAACAAACATTACAACATTCACGAAAGAAAGAAGGTGCCTCTCGCAAATATTATTCAGGCAGTTGCAGTTATGCTTTCCTGTAACGGCATTGTTCTGAATTATGCTTTTGTAATGTACAACAAATCACTTTCCAAAATTGATATTGTACAGAACATCGCAAAGGAACTGCCTGTTCCGCCGGTAATGTCCTATTTTCTTTGTGACTGCTGGTATGTTTCTGAAAAAATAATCAATGCCTTTGCACAGAAAGGGTTCCATACCATAGGTGCTTTAAAGACAAACCGCTTGCTGTATCCATCGGGAATGAAAAAGAAACTCAGTGAATTTGGTAATCCCAAAGCATTGCGTGCTTTTCTCAGTACCGATGTATCTTTAACAACGGACGGGATTCTGTCTTATTACGTATGCCGATAGTCAGTTGAAGTATTTTTCCGCCAGTGTAAGGATAAGCTGGCACTGGACCGCTATCAGATACGTTCTGCACAGGGAATCCGAAGATTTTGACTTATTTATAAAATTAGCAGTATAATTTTGTGCAATTTTTCGAATTTGCTCATTTATAGCATAATCAACATATTAATCCCGAACGGGTATATTTTCAAGTTAAAATCCGAAAATTAATCCCGAACGGGTATACTTATACAGATCACAGTTGACAGCATAATTTCTCTGTTTACCCAAAATAAAACTATCCTGACAAGTACAGAGCTTCTCATCTTTCTAACTTGTTCAGGATAGTTTTATTATTAATAAGATATTTGTTTTCTGTCAGATATATTTACCGGATGATCCTGATCTGGCACGCCTCCATGGCTTTCAGTGCATTCTCATGACTCTCCGGTGTTACACCTGCGCAGCATGTGGCATCAACACAGATCTGCACTTCTGGAAGGGATGCCTTGATCAGAAGGGCATTGGAGATCACACAGATATCTGTGCAAAGTCCCATAAGAGTAATGCTTCCGATTTCTTCATCCTCATTGAGTGCAACCAGTTCTCCCGCCAGATCAGTGGAGCCGAAGGTTTCTTTGTCAATGGGTTCTGTTTTCCTTAAGGCGTCCAGCTCTTCCCGGATCTGCCATCCAGCTGTGCCCCGGATACAGTGAGGAACCGGAAGGTTTTTCCCTTCCTGTGTCTCCAGATAATACGTTTCATGGGTATCCCTTGTGAAAAATACCTTTCCTTCAAAATCCCGGATCTTCTCCTCCATCTTCGGAACAATGGCAGCTGCCTCCTTCGTGCCAAGCGCACCGTCGATGAAATCATTTTGCATGTCTACTACAATGAGAATGTTCTGCATGTTTGTCCCCCCCTTGTTTCATAATTTATTTCTGTACGACAAGTTTATGATACTCTTATTGTGCATACTCTCACGGAAGATGTCAAGGTAAAGAAAAGTCTCTCAGGCTTCAACGATCCGTACATCCCACGCAGGAATGATCAGCTGTGACTCCGCTTTGATCGTCTCACCGGTAAGTACGTCTTCTCCATCACTGTATTTATACGCAACAGACCGCTCCTTTGCAGAATAATTCAGAAAATACCGAACAGTTTTTCCAAGATCATTCGTTCCTTCACGGACGATCACCGGATATTCATAACCGGATAACTTTACCCCTGCATCGCCAAGAGCAGCTTTTATCACATTCTGAAGTGTGGCATCATCTGTCATGCATCCCAGATAGTATGCCATACCTTTTCCATACTGGTTTCTGGTTATTGCAGCATATCCTTTCCAGTTGTAATGTTCATATCCTGCAAGCACCTCTGCACCTTCCAGTTTGAGAAGTTCCATAAAGACCCTGACTTCTCCAATCTCTGCCGAATCCGCATCATCAGAATTTATATCTGCATCTGCACTCCTTGCAAAATCATCCAAACTTTCCGCACCATACAGTTTTCCTGACAGCTTCACATTGTGCGGAAAAGTAAACTGATCATAGCTGATACCCAGAGCATCTTTAAGGATATGCGGCTGTGCATCTGCATGAACCTTCACATTTTCATTGGCAAAGCCACTTTTAAATGTGACAACCAGCGTACCACCGTCTTTCACATACTGATTCAGCCTCTCTAAAGTGCTGTCAGGTGCAGCATAAAGCGCCGGTACAAAAATTGCCTTATACTGAGAAAGATCCTCGGATTCCGGCCAGATGAAATCACACTCCACATTCATCCGGTACAATGCATCGTAGATCCAACGCACCACATCATTGTATCGGATCTCTCTATTATCCCCGGAAGTCGCCTGGATACCAAACCAGTTCAGCGCAGTCAGAGCCTCATTACTTACCATCACAGCCACATCATTTTTCTTCTTGAGATTTACCAGATGACTGCCTTTTTCCCGAAATTCCTTTCCAATGATGCAAGCCTCCCGGTAAGTATCATTCTCCGCAAGATCATGGCTGAGAAGCCCCTTCCAGTAGGTCTCAAATGAATTATGGATAGAATGCCAGTGCCAGTACATCACACTGTTGGCCCCGGACGCAAGGTGGCTGTAAGCACAAAGCCGAAGCTGTCCCTTATATGGCGTCCAGCATGGAAATCCCTGTGCTTCCGTCTCCAACACCAGATAATTATCATGCTTCAGACTACGGATCATATCCCCGCCAAAAGCGATCTCCGTACCGGTCAGCTCATCCTGGGAGGGATGATAAATATCGGTTCCGGCAATGGTCAGAGCCTTCGAAACATACAGATGATTCACATCCGGCTGCACTCCGTAAGAATAACCTCTCCACTCAAAATCCATATTGTGAGTAATAAACTGATCTTCTCTCTTATACTCACTGACGATCCCGGCCTGCCAGCTTAAGAATCTATCCACCAGAGTCCTCTGAAATTTCTCAAACTCTGCTCCCAGGCTGCCATTGATGGTTCCTCTCACATCCGGAAAATCCTCCCACGCATCGATCCGGTTGCTCCAGTAATCCAGCCCAAATTCATAATTCATGGCATCCAGATCATCATGAAATTTTTCTCTTAAATATTTCACAAAAGCCAGCTGTACATTCTTACCTGCTGTGCCGTAATACTTGGTCTCATTATCCACCTGGAAACCTATGACACATTTCCTGTAGGCACTGATCTCCATCAGCTTGCGGATCACACGCTCCGCATAAAAAAGATATACCGGATTGGTAATGTCCATGATCTGTCTTGCACCATAGATCCCTGCGCCTTTTTTCGTTGTAGCGATCACATCCGGGTGAGCTTTCACCATCCACGCAGGAACTGCATACGTGGGCGTTCCGATGATCACATTGATCCCAGCTTCCTCCATAGCATCCATCACACGCTCCACATGGGAAAAATCAAACACCCCATCCTGGGGCTCGCAGGTGCTCCATGTAGACTCCGCAATACGCACCGTATTGATCCCCGCTTTTTTCATCATCTCTATATCTTTATCAAGTCTGTCATACGGCATGTATTCATCATAATAAGCCGCCCCAAAAAGAAGTTCTTTCATATTTGTTTCCTTTCATTATTTAGAAATGCGACGCTTTTTAAGATTCTCCAGAATTGTATCATATTCTTTGTCAAGATGATAGAACGCCAGAACAATGATCTGTGCCACGGTAAGGACGATTGGCACATAAATGTAGCTTACCTTGATAGCAGAAATTGCACTTGCTGTCTGTGTTGCCGCAGTTCCCACATATCCACCTGCTGCAAGAATCGCTCCCATCACCACATTGCTAAGACCATTTCCAATCTTCTGTCCAAAACTTGCTGCACTATTGATCAGACCTTCTGTACGGATTCCTGTCTTCCATTCACCATACTCAATGGTATCTGTAACCATTGCAAACATGCAGGCAGAAATTCCCGCATTACCAACACCACGCAGCATACATCCTGCTATCAGAACCGGAAGACTTTCCGCACCTATGCCCATGATACCGTAACCCACGATCATGATCGCGGCACCTGTCATCAGTACATTTCTTTTTCCAAATTTCTTTACAAAACTTGCAATAAAGAACATGCAGACGATCTGCGTAACCTGAAGTGCCACGGAAAATGTTCCAACCAGATTTCCGTTTCCAAGCACTTCTTTTGCATAATAAACCTCAGAAGAACCATTAACTCCCTGTGCAATAAAGATTAGCACCAAATTCAATGTTGCCATAAACCAGTATTTGTTTTTTACCAGTGCCTTGAATCCCAGAGAAATCGGAACCGACATTCTCTTATCTTCACTGGTATTTACACGCTCTCTTGTAAAGAGGAATGTGATCATAAATGTGATGATCTCCAATGCGCCAAATACAACAAATGTATAAGTCCAGGCCCGTGCATTATCACCGAAAAACTTCACAACCGGAAGTGTACAGGTCTTGATAAACAATGTACCACAGGTTGCCAGGATCATTCGAAAAATACTGAGAACAGAGCGTTCATACTGATCCTGTGTCATCAGTGCCGTCAATGTGGCATATGGAAGATTTATTCCGGTAAAAAGTACTGTAAATGCAATATTATAACTGAAGAATATATAAATATATTTCGCCATCTCGCTCCATCCTGCCGGAACAGAAAACAGCAGCACAGTACCAATCGCATAAGGGATCACAAGCCGCAGGATCCAGATCCTTGCTTTTCCATAAGAAACGCTGCCATGGCAGAATACATGATATTGCTGGAAAAATCTCCGCATCCATAAGCCAGGCGCTCTTTAACCGTTATCTTTTCGGATACATTTGCATTTGTGAATTTTGAAAAAAACATCTCATACCTCCTGTATAGTATTTCTCGTTTCCGGATATATACTATCAGGAATCCCTAATGCAAATATATCATTTATTTTTGTACATTATCATTTATTTTGGTTCTTTTATCTTGAATTTCTTATATTTTTTCCGGTATTTTGCAGGACTCAGACCTGTCTGTTTTTTAAAAACACTGCCAAAATAACTCTGCGAACAAAAGGACAGATAGTTGGAAATGTCCCTTACTTCATAAGAAGAATACCTCAGCATATTTTCTGCCAGACGGATTTTTTCCCTGCTGATATACTGCTGGATCGTCACCCCTTCTTCTTTATGAAAAAGGCTTGAAAGGTACGTATTATTTACCCCGATCGCTACTGAAATTTCCGATATGGTAATCTCATCATGAAGATGCTGAAAAATATAATTTTTGGTACGTTCCACCAGAATATTTCCCGTCTTTTTCTCCGCGATCTGCTTTACTCTTTCCGCATAATCATACTCCGCCTGCCGCATCATCGCTTGGATCTTTACCGGATTTTCCATCCCCTCAATAGCTGAAATATACGCATCCACCATAGAAAATGATTCCTCCGGAAGCATACCTCCTTTTATCGCAGCCCTTGACGCAAGAGTGATCACCACAATAGCGATATTTTTTGCCTGACGAACCTCATCTCTGGCAAGCCGTCCTTGAACACCATTATAGGTCTCCGCAAGACTGGCCTTCAGCATTTCCGGATTTCCCTGGCGGATACTGGTCATCTCACGTACTTCCTGATCATAGGGATTGTGCGGCGCCGAATTTTCCTGCCTGGAAAAAATCACATCGGAAATCTGCTGATTAAGTTCCATAACATCCTGCTCCCCAATCTCATTTTCCTTCCAGAAATCTTCCAGAGACAAACGCTCTCCACTTAACACATTATGAAGCATCAGTGCAGAACTGCTCAAAATCTTCAGTTCACAGTAAGCCAGCCGGAAGGAACTTTCCTCCGTCATATTATGTTCTTTCTTCACCCTTTCATTCAGTACACCTGTCTTCTTCTCCAGACATACCGGCCCGATCACCAGAAGATCCCCAGAACCAGGAATCTGCAACAGGATATACACAACCTTATCAAACTCATGACAGATACAGGGAACTTTTTTCCTGCCTTTTTCTGCAAGATTTTTTGCAAAAAAAGTATCTGTACACAGTGGATGATCAGAAGGCTGAACATCTCCATATACTCTCATAACCTCTCCTTCCTGGGAAAGCCTGGTTATGCTGCAGTGTATAACGGTGATCATCTGACTGCATACGTAATCCAGATCCATGAAAAAGCCTCCTCTTCGCTCAGAATATTATGATTTACGTTTATGCTATCATCCGTACTTCTGATTTACAAGATATTTTATTTGCAATTACACAGGGAACACCCTTGGTTTAAGTTTCCGTCCACAGCTTATTGCCTTTTGTAAGTAAAACCAAGGGCTTTCCTGCTTTAATAAAAAACCGCTCCTTCCTTAAAGAAATTTCTAATCACCTTATTAGCTGGAACCTCACGGAACTCTCTGCCGGTCTTTTTACAATAATACTCAACCGCATCATGAGCAGACGGATGCTGCGGTATTGATTGTGTAACGTTGAGCCGATTCCTCTTTCTCCGGCCACAAGCAAACTCAGCCTTTCCTACCAGCTATCCAGCGAAGCGCTGATAGCCCATCCAACTCCCGAGCAGCCACCCTCCCCTACCGCCCTGAAAAGCCAGCCCGCCAGGCGTGTGCTGCCTGTCACCGGACTCTGCAGGAGGGGAGCTGATTCTTGGCTGGCGGAAATCTGCGTTGTTTCAAAAATTCTCACTGTCTGAGCGTCTTCAGACGCGAGTTTGAGAATTTTTGAAGCGGTTTTAGCAGAATTCCGGCAGCCTAGAAGCCAGCCCCCGACGAAGCCCCGGTGACAGGCAGCACACGCCTGGCGGGCGTCCCTTTTCACAAAAAAAAGCCGAACCAGCCACATCCCGCAGCCAGTTCAGCTCAACCCATACAACTACAAACTCACTCACCATCAACCCAGGCAAGCAGCTTCCCGGTAAAAACCCTATTAAAGAAATGGATCACCGGTCCCAGCCCAAAAGCCGTCACCAGTGTACCAATACCCACAACACCACCAGTCAGATAACAGATCAGCGCACAAAGCACATCATTAGACATCCTGTGCCAGAAATAAGGAATCTTCGGCCATCTCTCTGTCATGATCAGCGAAAGACTATCATAAGGCGCAACCCCCTCATCCGGCATCTGATACATCGACAGTCCCAGACAGCAGATCACAACACCCACACACAGTGCCACCAAACGTACCGGCAGCGCCACAAGCTCCAATCCAAAAACACCAGTATAAATATTATAAAAGAAAGTAGTAATATAAGCCAGACAAACCGCATTCACAACCGTACCGATCCCCAGGAACCTTCTGCCAAAAGCAATCTCAATGATCAGCAGCACAATATTTACAATCAGCTGGAAATTACCATACGCCATACCAATCATATCCGCAACCGCCATATTCATTCCACTGAACGGATCCGTTCCAAGCCCGGCCAGCTTGAAAATTCCAATCCCCATACCTGCAAAAACATTTCCGATACACATGATCAGAACATGCTTCCAGTTAATGTTCTTCAAAAAATCCCCCATAAACCTCATACCTCATCCTCTCTGAAAATATTGTCAGGCAGATATCCACGATCCACCTTCACTGCGCAAGATCCATACCAGATAATACCTTAATAACCAGCCTGCTGCAACGCTTATATTCTATCACACCCCCTCACCCCTGTAAAACACAAAAACCCCAAGAAACAACAAAAAACAACAAAAAAAGACATCCTGCAGACCACATTATATGATCTGCCGGACATCTCTCTTTTTTATATCACGCTGTTAATTCAATTTCACAATCACCAGTCAATCCCGAAGCTCTCATGGCAGAGCCTCGTTATTTCAGATATCCCGAAAAATTTTTTCAATATCCAATATTATTTAATGAACTTAACCTCAGGATAAATTGCCTGCTTGGCAGCCTCTTTACGCTCATTAAATACAACCTTGTTCTCCTCAAACAGGTTACGTCCTTGTGCATCGATAGATACGATCAGCGGCCCAAATTCTTTAACCTTGTTGCACCATAAAGTCTCAGGCATACCAAGCTCATCCCAGTGATGCTCAACAATCTTCTCAACCTCTGTAGCAGCCACAACTGCACATCCAGCCGGGAAAACACAGTGGATAGCACCGAACTCTTTACAAGCACGCTCCGTATTCGGGCCCATACCACCTTTACCAACGATCACTCTGACACCAGTCAGTTTTGTAAACTCATACTCGAACTTCTCCATACGCATAGAAGTTGTCGGTCCTACAGAAACCATTTCATAATCATCCTCTGTACCCTCGATCTTACGAACGATCGGGCCGGCATGGAAAATCGCTTTGTTGCGGATATCATACGGAAGCTCTCTTCCATACTCAACCAGACGACGGTGAGCAACGTCACGGCAGGTCATCAGATCTCCGTCCAGCCATACAATATCGCCGATTTTGATATCAGCCAGGTCTTCTGCGCTTATAGGTGTAATAAGAACTTTTTTATCTCCTCTGATTTCGATCATGATTTTTCCCTCCGTTTATATTAAGCATTAAATTTCCATGTGGAATGAGTATCACAGGTTACTGTAAGATCCGGATTTACAACCAGATGTCCACGACGGTGAGACCAGCATCCAACGTTTACTGCAACACCGATGGTAGATGGATGACGTGCGGTATTCTCAATGTTGACACCCATTACAGAATACTTTCCGCCCATACCCTGCGGTCCAAGGCCAATGGCATTGATACCGTCCTCGAGAAGCTTCTCCATTTTTGCTGCGTTTGCGTTGTCATTGTGAGAACCGATCGGACGCATCAGCGCTTTCTTGGAGTTCAGGGCAGCTGTCTCTACAGATGTTCCTACACCAACACCAACAAGAAGCGGAGGACACGCATTCAGTCCGTAAGTTGTCATCTGATCCAGAACGAAATCGGTAACACCCTCATAACCGGCACCTGGCATCAGAACCATTGCTTTTCCAGGAAGGGTACATCCGCCGCCTGCCATGTATGCGTAGATCTCACATTTATCGCTGTTTGGAACAATATCCCACCATACAGTCGGTGTTCCCTTACCAACGTTTTTCTTTGTATTGTACTCATCAAAAGTCTCAACGGAATTATGTCTTAACGGTGCTGCAAAAGTAGCCTGAACAACAGCATCTTTCAGGAGTGCCTCCAGCTCATTGATATACGGGAAATTTGTTCCGCATTTCAGCCAGAACTGAAGAACACCTGTATCCTGACAGCTTGGGCGGTTCAGCTCTACAGCAAGTCCCTGGTTCTTTGTCATGGTCTCATAAAGAACCTTTGGAAGTGCAGCTGTTTCCTGCGATCCAAGCTCTTCAAGTTTATTAACTACGTCATCCGGTAATTTTTTTCCAATATGGGCAACAAAATCTGCTACCATGTCTGTTAATACTTTAACTCCATTTTCCTTAGTCATGATTTACCTCCTGATATGGTTCGATGGTTTAATGTTTTTTAGTTACATAGGTTTTTGTTGGTTGTTTCATCATTAATTTTGGCTGATTAATGGTTAAGATGGCTTTTTGGCTTATTTATCACTTCTCCTGTACTGTATGGTCAGTACAGAAGGGAATGAACTTAATTGATCAAAAATGTTGCTGGTCACAAAGTGAACAGTAACTCAAAAGTTTCTCTCCTTACGGGTAGAACGGAAACAGGATCGGTAACAGGATCATACAGATCACAAAGGATACCAGAATCAACGGCAGACCGGATTTCACATAGTCCTTGAATTTGTATCCGCCAAGACCGACTACCATGGTGTTTGCCGGCATACCGATCGGTGTTGCATATGCACAGGAACCTGCGATAACAGTTGCGATAACAACAGCTCTCGGATCTGCTCCGAGGTTGTTTGCAAGAGATACCGCAATAGGGATCATCAGTGCTGTGGTTGCTGTATTTGACATAAAATTCGTCAGCACACAGGTTACAACAAAGATTACCAGAAGAAGAAGGATCGGACTCGGATCTGCTCCAAGAAGTCCTACGATCTTATCTGCGATCAGCTCTCCGGCTCCGGTTGTATCCAGCGCTTTTGCAAGTGTCAGAGAACCGCCGAAAAGGAATACAACTTTCAGGTCAATAGATTTCAGTGCTTCTTTTTCGGAAATAACTCCTGTCAAAACCAGGACGATGGCTCCGATACATGCAGAAACCTCAATGCTGATACCGATCTCTTTTTCAAAGATCATTGCAAGGATCACAAGGATCAGAACTACCAGAGAAACCGTCTGCTTCCACTTCGGTACATGGCTGAAATCCTGCTGATCTTCAAGCGCTTCCCTGGCCGCATGGTTTCCATTGGGAAGGAAACGATATCCGATAAAAACAAAATAGAGGATTCCAAGGACAAGCATCGGAACTCCAACCGGCGCATACATAAAGAAGCTTGTGGAAAGCCCCATCTCCTGCAGAGCATTGACACCCATCAGGTTTCCCGGCGCACCGATAATGGAAAGGTTTCCGCCAAGAGCTGCCGCAAATACCAATGGCATCAGAAGACGGCTTCTGGAATACCCGGACTCATCGGCGATTCCACAGACGACCGGGATCAGCACTGCTGCGGTACCTGTGTTGGATAAGAACCCGGACATTACACCTACGATTACCATGATCGCAATGATCAGTGTTTTTTCTGTTCTGGCAAATTTTGTGACCAGGCCTCCGATCTTGTTTGCCATTCCTGTTTCAAACAATGCCTGGCCTACTACAAACATGCCAACGCAAAGGATTACGTTACTGTTTACATACTGTGAAAACGTTGTTGTCGCATCCACAACTCCTGTAAGGGTCAGGCCAATGGCACAGATCGAAGCCGTCAGTCCCAGAGGAATTTTTTCAAGGATGAAACTGATGATGGTGAACACAAGAAACAGCAATGTGATAGTTGTCTGAGACATTTCTGTACTCTCCTTTCACTATGTTGTGATTTCATATTGTTTTCTTCTGAAAAGTATAGGCCGTACACGTTTCTTTTGATGGCTTTATTATAACTCGTGTACATATAAAAAAACAAATTAGCGAAACACATATCCGCATAAAAAAAATTTATACTCTCAATTTTTAATGATAATTTTTATGCGCTATTGCTATAAACTCCTCTCATTTTTAAATGAATATGGAATTTTTCACATGTCCATGGTATCTTTATAATGACAGTCAGCTCCAAAGAGTATGTTCTGTCCCCCATTTATTTCGATAAAAAGCAGCAAAATCTGTTAAAAATTTCATCTGATAATACACTGAGAGAAGGCATATCATGACACTGAACCAACTACGTTACTTCTGCACCGCCAGCCGCTGCCACAGCATTACAAAAGCAGCCGAAGAATTATATGTAACCCAGCCTACTATTTCCATGGCTATCCGTGATCTGGAGATTGAATTCGGGATCAGCCTTTTTTCCAGGAAGGGAAATCAGCTGATCCTGACTCAGGAGGGAGAATCCTTCTATGAAAAAGCTACCTATATCCTTCAGTACTGTAATGAACTCCAGGCTGACTACTCCAGCATGTCCAGAGTTAAACCCCCTCTTCGCATCGGCATCCCGCCAATGTTAAGTACCGTATTTTTTCCGGAGCTTCTTACTGCTTTTCACGAAAAGCACCCGGAGATTGCTGTTGTCCTGGAGGAATACGGCTCTGTCCGCGCCTGCAATCTGATCCAGGATGATACCCTGGACGTCGCTCTGGTCAACATGGAACAATATAATATTGATAAATTCCACAACACAGTCCTGGCTGACGACCAGATTGTTTTCTGTGTAAGCAATGACCACAAACTGGCAGAAAAAGAAACGGTTACCATAAAAGAAATGTCAAAAGAACAGCTGATATTTTTTAACCCGGACTCTGTCCAGAATCAGCTTTTGAAGATGCGTTTTGAGATGGACGGCTACAAACCAAATGTTGTTATGCGGAGCAGCCAGATCTACACCACCCTGCAGTTTGTAAAAACCGGGAAATACGGATGCTTTCTTTATACCAGCATGACAGATAAATTTTCCGGTTCCGGTATTACCGGTATTCCCCTTGAACCACCCATCCGGGTAAAGATCGGCATGGTATGGAAAAAAGGCAAATACATCAGTGGTGATATGTTGACATTCCTTCATTTCACCCGCATGTACTATAAAGAGCATCCACTAATAGAAAAGTAAAGTCCTGTCAAAAAAACAGATTATATGTCGATTAATTTTACTAATAAATGGAATTTTTTTAATAAACCCCATTGAAATCCGTCAATTCTTGTGATACTCTGTGTTACAGTGTTTTTCTACACAGAACGAATGACCGCCACCACCGTACACAAAAAGGTCCTGGCATCATTCAAAAATAAAAAAACTCAGGAGAGTCTCTTCAAATCAAAAGGGAAGAGCGCCGAAGGTGTACGCAGCACACAAAATGCTGTAAATCTCTCAGGCAAAAGGATGGAGGAAAGAGTAATGTTTACACAAATCAACAACTTTATCACATGGTTTGACGGAGTCGTTTGGGGACTTCCGCTGATCATTCTGATCCTGTTCACAGGAATTCTGTTAACCACTCGATTAGGTCTTTTACAGGTAAGGCACCTCGGAAAGGCACTGAAATTCATGGTAAAAAATGAAGAAGGCGGCGATGGTGAGGTCACAAGCTTCGGAGCTCTGTGTACTGCGCTTTCAGCAACCATCGGAACCGGAAATATCGTAGGTGTCGCAACTGCTATCGCAGCCGGCGGACCAGGAGCACTTTTCTGGATGATCGTAGCCGCATTCTTCGGAATGGCAACCAAATATGCAGAAGGACTTCTGGCGATCAAGTACCGTACCATTGACAAAGAAGGCCACGTTCTCGGCGGACCTTTCTACTACATCGAAAACGGTATGGGAAAACAGTGGAGATGGCTTGCCAAGATCTTCGCATTTTTCGGAGCAGGTGTGGGACTTTTCGGTATCGGAACCTTTACACAGGTAAACGGTATCTCATCTGCAGTTACCAATTTCTTTGACCCGGATAAAGCACACACAGTAGCACTTTTCGGAAATACATATTCCTGGGCAACTGTAGTTGCATGTCTGATACTTACCGTATGTGTAGGACTTGTCGTTCTCGGCGGAATCCAGAGAATCGCAAAGGTATCCCAGGTCGTTGTACCGTTTATGGCAGTTCTCTATGTTGCACTGGCACTGATCATCGTGATCACAAACATCACTACAGTACCTGCAGCGATCGTAACTATCGTAAAATCTGCTTTCACAGGAAGCGCACTTGCAGGTGGCGCAATGGGAACCATGGTCGTAGCTATGCAGAAGGGTATCGCCCGCGGTATCTTCTCCAATGAGTCCGGTCTTGGTAGTGCCCCGATCGCAGCCGCTGCAGCTCAGACAAAGGAGCCGGTACGTCAGGGTCTTGTATCCATGACAGGTACATTCATTGATACTATCGTGATCTGTACCATGACAGGTCTTTCCATCGTCATTACAGAGACATGGAACACAGGTCTTGAGGGTGTTGCCATCACAACAGCCGCATTCCAGAAAGGACTTCCTTTCCCGCCGGTTGTAGCATCCTTCTCACTGATGCTGTGCCTGGTATTCTTCGCATTCACAACGATCCTTGGATGGGATTACTACGGTGAAAGATGTCTGGAATACCTGTTCAACAGAAACAAAGCCGCAGTTACAACATACCGCTGGCTGTACATCATCTGCGTATTCATCGGACCATATATGACTGTAGCAGCTGTATGGAACATCGCAGATATCTTCAATGCCTTGATGGCATTCCCGAACCTGATCGCTCTTCTTGCCCTGAGCGGTGTGGTTGTAAAGGAAACTAAGGATTTCTTCAAAAGACATAAAAATTACGAATTCTGATCCCAAATATCGTAATCAAATGTAAACACGCGCAAACCCATGATGATCCCCTAATATCATATAAAAAAAGACGCGAACCTTTTTATCCTCCGATAAAAGGCCGCGTCTTTTTTATTTAAAAGCTTTCTATGCCAGCGTCAGGATCTCCATCTGCTGTGTCAGATCCGCTGCATCCAGAATCTCTCCATTTCGGATATCTTTCTTATCAAGCCGGACACACATTTCCTCTCCATCTGTCATATGGAAAAAATTATCCTCCAGAGTAACATCCGCATCAGTAAATCCAATAGCTGTAAACGGGCTGAAGCAGCTGCTTTTTAAATGGATCACAAATGCATCACCTTGCTCCTCCACCTCGGCAGTGATCTCCGGTTTATCCAGCTCCAGATATTTATACGGAACAAGGGTCTCCACATCACAGAGCACACCTCCGTCAGCAAGTGTCACTTCCGCCTCAAGAAAGATCTCATACTTCTTGTCTTCCCATCCGGAAACATCCACCGCCAGGATCGGAGCGGACTCCTGCACACCCACAGTGCCCGTTCCGGTAAGCTTCTCAAGAATCTCGCATTCCATATTTTTCACATAAAAGGCAACCTGATATGACTGTGCGTCCATACTTTCATTTGCCAGATACACCTGCATGATATCCCCATCCATGCACATACTCACCGCCTGTGGCCCATAGAATTTTTTTGCCATATAATGAAGTGCCTTCCAACGGCCAAAGTAGTCGATACTTGCCCAGGATGCCACCGGCCAGTTGTCATTGATCTGCCAGTAAAGGGTACCCATACAGCGGCCTCTGTGACGTCTCCAGTGGTCTACTCCATACTTCATGGCCATTCCCTGAAGGATCTGGCTCACATAGAGAAGCTTGCGGAAATTCTCCGGATAACGGAAATTCTCGGAAAGATAATACAGGATCTTTCCGTTAGCTGCAGGATTTTTCTGGTGGTTCTCCATCACCCTGGAAAAAATATTCCTGTCTTTCTCTTCCGTAAAGCTCTCCACAGTTTTCAGGCACGGAAAAGACTGGAAGCCAAACTCCGAGCAGAAACGAAAATAATGCTTCTGATAATCTGTAAAAGGCTTCTGACCATGCCATACATCCCAGTAGTGACAGTCTCCTCTGTTCTCATCGTCCGGATCATCAAAGCAGCCTCCGGAGCTTGGGGAAGACTGCCAGAAAAAGGTCTCGCTGTCTGCCGCCCTCACTGCTTTCGGAATCACATACTCAAACATTTTTATGTAGTCCGCACGGAGATATTTCGACTCACTCTGTACCTCCGGCCAGTGATCCCAGGCAGACTCCATCTCATTGTTTCCGCACCACAGGCCAAGGGATGCATGATGACGGAGACGTTTTACATTTTCCGTGATCTCCTTCGTGATATTATCTTCAAATTCTTCTGTAAGATCATAAACATTACATGCGAACATCAGATCCTGCCATACGATCAGTCCCATCTCATCACAAAGATCATAGAAATGATCCGAAGGATAATAACCGCCGCCCCACACACGGACACAGTTAAAATTGGCACGTTTGCAGGATTCCAGAAGATACTTCTGGACCTCCGGTGTGATCCTGGAATAGATGCAGTCCTCCGGAATATAATTTCCCCCCATGGCAAAAATTTTCACGCCATTGACACAGAACGCGAACTCTTTTCCCCAGAGATCTTTTTCCTGGCTGATGGTAAGGGTACGGAGACCGATGCGCTTCGTTATGGTTTCCAGAACTGTGCCATACTCGTCCAGAAGTTCCACCTGAACTTTATATAACGGCTGATCGCCGTAGCCGTTTGGCCACCAGAGCTTCGGGTTGTGGATCGAGGATGTCAGCACTGCTGGATTATTATTCGCTGATACAGTCTCCCCCACTTTGCATACATGGGCTTCCGTTTTTCGGTCGTTAGCACCTGTTCTATGTCCACAGACGCTCTCTGCAGCCTCCTGGATCGTCACCCTCACCTGACACTTATCCACAGCATTTCCGCTTACAGCCACAGTTGTACACACATCCACAGCATTATCCCAATGCACCTGTGTGATCTTCACATCCTCAATTCTCGGATGACTGTATGCTTCCAGATAAATATCCCGAAAAATCCCGGCATCAATAGTCTGGGGGCCCCAGTCCCATCCAAACATACAATGAGCCTTCCGGATCAGCTGGTTTCCTTTCATTCCACCGCAGGGAACATAGTGGATCTCTTTATTATCTTCATACTCATAAGCTTCGATATACTTGAATACCGACCGGAATACGATCCGGATCTGATTCTCCCCGGAATGAAGAAATTCTTTCACATCCAGCTTCCAGGTACGATGCATGTTATCTGCAGATCCGGCTTTTTGCCCATTGATATAAATATCTGCAAGAGTATCCAGCCCCTCACAGACCAGTATTATTTTTTCTTCTTTCAGGATATCCTCTGCAGCCACAAATGTTCTGCTAAATTCATAATCCTTCCGGAACAGTTCCCTTGTCACATCCTCATTTGTCCGGTAAAAAGGATCTTCGATCTTCCCGGCACCATAGAGCCCGGAAAGCACAGATCCCGGAACCTGTACCTCACATAATCTGTCATTTCCTGCTTCTGCCAGCTCCCACTGGCCATTTAACATTATTTTCCTCATAAAATATATCTTCTCCTGTAAAAATCCCCTTCGCACGATCTTATATACAGGGCTGTTGTATCAGCCGTACTGTATTTTATTTATAGCCTTCCCCCATAATTCCGGTAATTCTCAATATAATCCAGAATCTCCTCCGGGTCTTTCATGAACCGGCACATACCCACAACATCTCTGGACATAAATTTTTCCCCGGCTGTGTATTCCAGGAGTGCCTGCATGCTGTCGTAATATCCCTGAATATTATAAAGAACGATCGGCCTGTCGATCCGTCCCAGACTCTTCAATGTCAGAATCTCAAAAAACTCCTCATAAGTACCAATTCCCCCAGGTACCACGATAGTCGCATCCGAGCGGCTTTCCAGCAGGTGCTTCCTCTCACGCATATTTTCAGTAAAAATGAACTCTGTACAATGCTCATACAACACTCCCGGCTGGTCAAAAAATCTCGGTGCGATACCCAGGATATAGCCTTTTTCTCTGTCAACACCCCGGGCTGCCGCCCCCATCAGCCCCTCTTTTCCACCTCCGAAAACAAGGCCGTGTCCTCGCTTTCCCATCAGCTGTCCCAGCTCTTCCGTTTTCTCATAATAAATCTTTTTCAGCTCTGCGCTGGACGCTCCATAGATACAAATATTCATGCTTCCGTCTCCTTCCCTGCTGCCTCCACAAATGCCCGGAGAAGCTTCAGCTGTTCTGAAGAATCATACATCATCTCCGGATGCCACTGCACAGCTACTGCAAATGGATGATCATTTATCTCTGAATATAACTTTTGCCGGCCTCTGCACATGATACTGGCAAAGACCGGCTTTCCGTCATTTCCGATACATCTGGAATGCATCCGGAAATGCCTGTTATTTTATTATAATCTGACATACACATGGGGTCAAGCAATTGCCGCTGCCTGAAGCTCCCGTTTTATTATACGAGAACTTTTTCTACTGCGTCTTTCCATCCGCTGTATTTCTGGTTTCTTTCCTGCGGATTCATGGAGGGGATGAACTGATTGCGGTTCTTCACCTCGAAAATGCTCTCCATCTATAATTTAGGACTGATCAGTCATACAAGCCATTCTGCTCAAAATCTCTGAACAGGCTGGCTTCTCCATCATCAGCAAATGCATCTGCATCCCCCTGATCGGAGTCATCCTGTCCTCCCTGGATATCTGGGATATCTGCATCCTGGGAATCCTGGGACGTGCTATCCTCAGAGCTGTCCTTGCTATCCTTGCTGGAACTGTCATCTTTACCAAGTTTTACAGTGAGTGTCTTCTCCTTATATTCATTACCATCCAGAACTGCAACCGTCACATCGATCTTTTCCTTCGGCTCATAATACTGAAGCAGCTCAACCAGCTGATCGATACTGGTGATCGTTTTACCATCAAACTCTGTAATGACCATATTCTTGGTAATACCTGCATCATCGGCAGGGCCGCCCTCGGTTACCTTCGAAACAAATACACCCTGCGGGATACCATAAATCTGTACTGCCTCCGTACTTACTGTACTGCCTGTGATACCAAGGATACCATGATTATCCACTTTATCTCTTGCCTTGGCATTCATCATGTTCTCAAGAGAATCCGCAACATCAGAAATTGCAATGGCATACCCCATACCTTCAACCTCAGTAGAAGCAAGCTTGGAAGAGTTAATACCAACAACCTCACCATCCATATTCAGAAGCGCACCGCCACTGTTACCGGGATTGATAGCCGCATCTGTCTGGATCAGGTTCACGCCCTTGTTGATACTGCTACTGTTATCTGTAGAATCACCCTCGATCTGTCCTGATGCATCTGTCTTACGGTTCTTAGCACTGACAATACCGGTAGTAACGGACTGGCCATAGCCAAGTGCATTACCGATGGCAACAACCTGCTCACCGATCTTCAGATCATCAGAGCTTCCGATCTTTGCAACAGAAATTGCATCCATTGTATCATCCGAAACATCCTTCGTTGCAACAGAAACAACTGCAAGATCCTCGCTTTCATCAAAGCCCTTTACCGTAGCCTCATAAGCATTGCCATCTGCAAAGGCAACTGACAAGGTATCGGCACCATCCACAACATGATAGTTTGTGGCGATCAGCAGCTCAGAATCTGTTTTTCCGATGATAATACCGGAACCGCTTCCTTCAACTTCCTGCTCCTGGCTCGGCGCATACTGGGAACCAAACATGCTGTAATAATCCTGAACCTCCTGAACGGACTTGGTTGTGATGGCAACTACAGAAGGCATTGCCTTCTCAGCAACATCTGATACATCCAGACTGCCCTTTGTATCGGAGGATTTTGTATCCTCTGTATCTTCGCTGTCTTTATTTGATTTTTTATCAGACTTCATAAGAGTCAGATTCTCGGAGCTGTCGGTTGCCGCCTGTACGGACTGTGCACCGGAGAAATAATTTATACCTTCATATGCACCAACTCCAATGCCGCCAGCAAGTACTGCACACAGGCTGATGGTTGCACCTTTTTTCATCATTTTCTTTATTTTTAATTTTCTGTTATTGTTCATGGTTAAATCCTCCCTGGGAAAAAATTCTTCTCTGTTTCCTTTTGATGCTTCAAAGTATATGGGTTAATTGTGTTTACTTTGTGGGAAAAATGTGTTTTATTTGTTAAAACTTTTCACTGTCATCACAACTACAAACCACGCAACCTCAAGAAGAACGATCATTCCACCTGGTTTCAGTCCGGCATAATAGGAAAGAAACAGTCCGGCAATGGTGGTACATACCGCCACGATAATGGCACAGATCAGTGTACCCTTATAGCTTTTTGCCATCTGCATCCCACACGCCACCGGAACTACCAGCATGGAGGAAACGATCAGGGTCCCTACTGTACGGGACGCAATGGAAACTGTCAGAGCCGTCAGAATAGTAAAAAGAAAATTAATATTCCGCACGGAAACACCGGAGATCCTTGCCGCATTTTCATCAAATCCGATATAAAATAGTTCCCTGTAAAAAAACAGCACTGCTGCCAGTACCAGCACACTGATCACAACTACCAGCGCCAGCTCTCCTTCACTGATGGACACAATACTTCCGAACAAAAAGCTGTTCAGACTGGCACCGTTTTCCACAAATCCGGACAGCACACCTGCCAGTCCGATCCCGGCAGACATGACGATGGAGATCGCCACCTCCGAATAACGCGGGATTTTTTTGCGGATAGCCTCAATTCCAAGAGCAGCTACGATGCACATCACTACTGCACCGGCTACCGGATTCACTCCAAGTATCAGTCCCAGCACAACACCGGCCAGTGAAGAATGGGAAAGTGCATCTCCGATCATGGACATCCGTTTCAGAACAATGGTGATCCCGATGCAGGGCGTAATCACAGCCAGAAGGATTCCCACCAGAAAAGCCCTCTGCATAAATCCATACTGTAAAATACTCATACTTCGTCGATCCTCCCCTCTTCCGCTTTAAAGAACCGGTTTGCTCCTTTAAACTCACCGGAATTTCCATGAGTAACCATAAGGATCGTCAGCCCCTGTTCCTCATTCCGCTTCCTCAGAACTTCTGCAAGTGTTTTCACAGAAACCATATCCATTCCTGTGGTAGGCTCATCCAGGATCAGGATCTTCGGTTTTCCTGCCAGTGCACGTGCCAGCATAACCCTCTGCTGCTGTCCTCCGGAAAGATCTCCGATCCTTCTTTTCCAGAACTCTTCCATTTCCATTTCCGCAAGTGCGGCTTTCAAACGCGGGATCTCTTTTTTTGCCCGGAAACGTGCCTTCCAGGAAGAGGAATACACACCTGTCATCATGATCTCTTCCACAGTCGCCGGAAAATTCTGGTTTCTGCTGATACTGTTCTGTGGAACATATCCCAGATCTCCCTTTCCGAATGTGGCAGAAATATCTTTTCCATTTACAGTGATACTTCCCTCCTGCGCCTTCAGTTCGCCCAGAAGAAGCTTCAGAAATGTACTTTTTCCACTTCCGTTTTCACCGGTAAGGATGGCATAATCGCCATCCTTCACCTCCAGGTTCACCTGATCCAGCACAGGTGTCCCTGTATAGTGAAACGAAAGATTTTCTATCAAAATTCCCATAATTTCTCCTTTTTTGTTACAGCTACTGTCCTGCACCTTCAGTTCAATGCCTTCCTGAGTGCCTCCAGATTCTTCCTCATCACAGAAAAATAATCCTCTCCGGCCTCTATATCCTCCTCACTTAATCCCTCGATCGGATTCAACACAGCCGTCACCGCATCCACTTCCTTCGCCACTGTCTTCGCCACCTTGGGACTTGCCAGCTCCTCAAAAAATATGGTATGGATGTCGTATTTTTTCGCATACTCGATCACTTCCTGCATCTTGGCAGGATCAGGCTCTGAATCCGGTGTCAGCCCTTCGATAGCCAGCTGCTTCAGATCATAGGCATTGCATAGATATCCAAAAGCCTCATGCGCCACTATGATATCCCGGCTCTTCGTACCTTTCAGACCATCTCTGAACTCCTGATCCAGCTCATCAAATTCACCGGCATATTTCTCATAATTTGCTTCATAATAATCACCGTTCCCAGGATCAGCCTTTACCAAAGCATCCCTGATATTCTTCATTTCCTGCTTTGCACGCATAGGATCAAGCCAGACATGAGGATCTTTTCCTTCATCACCATGAGCATGATCATGTCCTCCATCCAGAAGCTCCACACCATCCGATGCCTCAGACACAACCAGATCCTGATTCTCCAGAGTATCCAGTACATCCTCCGCCCAGTGCTCCAGATCCGCACCATTATAGACAAACACATCTGCATCCTCAAGATTCCGGATATCCGTTGCCGCCGGCTCCCAGTCATGAGGCTCCGTTCCCGCCGGAACCATATCCTTTACCTGGATCCTGTCGCCCCCTACCTTCCGGGCAAAATCATACATGGGATAAAAGCTGGCCATCACCTTCAGTCGGCCATCCTCCACAAATGGCTGTCCCACCGTTCCGGCCCTGTACAAACCATATCCGGTCACACCGCCCACAACAAGAAGCGTCACCGCCAGAACTGCTGCCGCTGTCATCTTCCCTCTGTTAACATTCATTTTTTAAGCCTCCTGCAGCTGTCACAATATCCATAAAAGATCGTCCGGCTCTGATCGATCTCAAATCCGTGTTCATCCAGCACATGTCCCACAAAATGATCGATACATCCACACTGCAGAGGAATCGTATGCCCACATTCCAGACACACAAGCTTACCGTAATTCTTCCGCTCCTCATCACGTATAAAACGATACTGGGCAGGCGCTCCCTCCACAGACGGAACCTTCAGCACCGCTCCCTCCTTCTGCAGCCGCTCCAGTCCTCTGTATACCGTTGTCCTTCCGATCTGGATCTCTTTTCCACGAAGGAGCTCCATAAACTGATCTATGGTATAAAATGTATCTCCATATTCCTGCAGGCATTCCAGAATTATTTTCTGCTGCCTGGTGCTGTATTTCATTTTTTCTTCCATTATATTTCCTACTCTCTTCTATCAACTGCACCTTACATGGCAGATTTGAATTTGAAAACCGTTTTCATATTACATTCAAATAAGAATTTCGTCAAGATATTTTTGAAGGGAAATAATTTTTGGTATGTTCTTATAAAAGCACTTTATCTCTACCTTCTTTTATGATAAAATATAACCAAGACTTAACCAATAGAAAGAAGGTAGACCTCTATGAAATCACAGCGACTGGACATGATCGAAGAATATGTGCTGGAGCATAAGAACGCTTCTCTCGATACATTATGCGAGAAATTCAACGTATCCAAAAACACCATCAGAAGAGATGTCGATATCCTTCTGAAACGTGGCAGTATCATGAAAGTATATGGCGGTGTCGCAGCACTCGAAACTCCACAGACTCTTCCCCTTCTGTCTTACGAAGAGCGTGGCGGACGTTTTCCTGACGAAAAGAAAGAAATCTGCCGCCGTGCCGCAGAGCTTGTGGCAGAAGACGATACCATCTATATCGATACAGGTACAACCTGCCTGAACCTGGTTGATTTTATTGCAGATAAGCACTGTACGATCCTGACCAACAGCCTGCTTATCTTCAACAAGGCCGCATCCTATCCGAATCTGGATATCATTTCCGTTCCCGGAAAGCTGAACCGCAAGACCCTGTCCTTCACAGGACCGGATATCAATGATTATCTGCAGACCTACAACATTTCCATGGCTTTTATGGCCTGCACAGGTGTAACCATGAAGAGCGGACTTACCAATGCCAGCGCCGAGGAATACATCACCAAAAAAGCCATTGCAGAGAATGCCAACAGCATAATCCTTCTTGCAGACCATTCCAAATTCGGCCGGATCTCTCTTATGACTTATTCTTCCATGGAAAAGCTTGACGCCATCGTAACCGACCAGCCACTTCCTGAAGAATACGACAGCTTCTGCCAGGAGCACGGCATCCGTGTTATGACAATCGATTAAATCGGATATTGACCCTAAAAAACGGTGCATCTGCCGGAAATCCAGCAGATGCACCGTTTTTGAATATGCTCATTTCATTAGAGGATTTTATCTGAAAGGCAGATCTTACCCGATCTGCCTTTCCGTGTCATAAATTTATTTATGAAGCTTTCTTAAGCCTCAGTACTTCCTTCCCATGTGCCGACCTTTCTCTTTCCGGCAGCTTCATCGAACCAGTGTGTTGTAACTGTTTTTGCTCTTGTGAAGAAACGATAGCCGTCTTTTCCGAGAACGTGCAGATCACCGAAGAAGGAATCCTTGTTTCCGGAGAATGGGAAGTATGCTGTCGGAACTGGGATACCTACATTGATTCCTACCATACCGCCATCTGTCTCCATAGCGAATTTACGGCTGTAATATCCGCTCTGTGTAAAGATACAGGAACCATTTGCAAATGGATTGGCATTCATGACTGCGATGCCTTCCTCATAATCCTTTACTCGTTTGATACAGGTTACCGGTCCGAAGATCTCACGGTTTCCAACTGTCATCTCCGGTGTTACATGATCAAGAATTGTCGGTCCTACGAAGAATCCGTTCTCATATCCCGGAACTACTACATTACGTCCGTCAAGTACAAGCTCAGCACCCTCATCGATACCCTTCTGGATCCAGTTGCAGATCTTCTCCTTATGGCCTGCATTTACAACCGGGCCGAGATCGGTATCTTCATCATATGCACAGCCAAGCTTCATAGCCTCTGCTTTTTTCTTAAGAAGTGAAACAAATTCGTCTGCAATACTATCCTGTACGCATACAACCGGAAGAGCCATACATCTCATACCTGCGCATCCGTATGTAGAGTTGATGATCGCATTAACAGTAGCCTCAAGGTTGCAGTCCTCAAGTACAAGTGCATGGTTCTTTGCCTCACACTGTGCCTGAACTCGTTTGCCATGAGCTGCTGCCTTGGAATATACCTGTTTACCAACACCTGTTGTTCCTACGAATGTAACAGCCTTTACTCTCTCATCTGTAAGAAGGATATCAGCCTCTACACGGCTGCAGGTCACAAGGTTTACAACACCCTTCGGGAATCCGCCCTCTGTATAGAAGAGCTCCATGATCCTCATAGCTGTAAGTGGTGTCTGGGAGCTTGCTTTCAGTACTACTGTATTTCCACATGCAATAGAAAGTGGAACCATCCAGCCCCATGGGATCATTGCCGGGAAGTTCATCGGAACAATACCAGCAGTTACTCCAAGTGGTTTGCGATATGTAGCTGTATCATATCCTGTAGTTACCTGCATTGCAGCATCGCCCTGGATCATTGTCGGAAGTGCACATGCCTCTTCTGTAGGCTCAATTGCTTTCTGAACATCTCCTCTTGCCTCTTTGATGTTCTTTCCGAGCTCTTTTGCACAAAGTACGGAAAGTTCTTCCTTATGAGCATAAAGAACATCTCTCCATCTGAACATATACTGCTGTCTCTTTGCAAGAGAAAGTGAGGACCATTCCGGGAATGCAGCCTGTGCGGAAGCGATCGCCTCTTCTACCTCATCCGGTGTACAGCAGGGAACCTGCGCGATCACCTCACCTGTACTGGAATCTGTAACATCCATGTATTTCTCTGCCTTTGACTCTTTCCACTCACCGTTTACACAGTAACCCATTTTTTTGATCTCAGCCATTTTAGGATACTCCTTTCGTGCTTACCTTTTTATTCTTAACTTCATAAAAATTTTAGTCATTCTCGTTTTGTTCTGGTCACAGATTATCATTTATTTTTAATTTTGTCAATATAGTATGGTTATATTTTGAGTATATTTTTTCAAAATTATGTGTTAATTTATTCACATTTCATGGTATTCCATGTTCCCTGTATAAACTCTTGAAACGCATGCATTTACAGCCATAAAGCCGCATAGTGTCTTGTCGTTTTTTATTCCATTGTGAGAGCAAAAGTTACTCATTTTTGTTATTTTCATAACACACCATTCCACACACACTATTTATTGTCTCCAGCTACGCTGAGGCTTTTAGACCTGTGCAATCGGATTCACGACAAGTAAGGGGGATCGTTGTTCTGTTACAATTACAGATTCCTCTGATCCCGGCATATTTCCTTTGTATTTTCCAGGAACAAGGGAATACATCTGTGCGTCCTTCGCGGACGCGCTCATTTTCGCGACCGCTCGCTTCTTTTCACGGCTTATTGCACCTTTACATACAATCCTGCGCCTGCTTATCTGATCTACAGCATTTTCATAAATTACTGCAGCAATCAAAAAAACAGGATACGGTTATCGTATCCTGCCTTAGCTTTTCATTTTCTGTTTTTCGCATATTTCTGACTAACCAAATATGGTCTGCACCAGCACCATATAAAACACCGTTCCCCCTCCTATGCTGAGCAATGTACTCTTCTTCCATTTATGTAATACCACAATGAACAGAACAGCATTGCGATCATCTCCGGCAGTCCGTAATGCGTACTTTCCGGCACATCCTTCAGACAAAATACCACCAGCAATCCGATCACTGCACAGGGCAGCACTTTTCCCAGATAGGTGATCACAGCCGGCGGTTCCTTTCCTTCCGGGAATATGATAAACGGCAAAAATCGCGTTGTCATAGTCCCCAGGACCACTACCACAACCGTTATGATCTGCTGTGTTATTGTCATAGTCATTCCGTATCTCTCCTGTCCGGCTATATCCCAACTGTCATGCCTGATATTCTCCTGACTTCTGTATACGTTCTTTTTTTCTCTTCTCCTCATGCTTCTTCATTCCCAGGAAGCATAAAACGATCGATGCCATTGACGGAAGGATAAACTTCCCGCTTCCAAAGATCACCAGGCAGATCACAGAGCATACAATTCCGACCAGCGCCGGCTTATGATCTTGTGCATCTTCCCACTGATCAATGAACATAACCACAAACAACGCAGTCATGACAAAATCCAATGATGTACGTCCCTTTCTGTTTTACAATTTCCACAGCTGATGCTGCCCGTCCATGGTAACAAGATCTCCCTCATTGATATCTCTTTCATAAAGGAGACCGTCATCATGTCGCAGACTTGTTTCATTTCCATTTTCATCTTCCATCAGCACTACTGACATGAGTGCTTCACCCGGCTGCCGCTCTTCACAACCGAAATCCATGTCTTCTTCTATCTTCAGAACCTTATACTGCATGATCAGATTTCCTCAAGCAGCACATCGTTAACGACCTCATAAGCGTCCTCAAGCGCATCCAGTGCCTCTGTCAGCGTGTCCATCTTCCGGCTGTCCGCATTTTCTTCCTCATAGGCTTCTATCACTTCAGCCATTACATCCTTCAGCTCCTCCAGTGAATTTGCTATATCCTGCAGCTTCTGATCTTTATCCTCTTTTGATGTGATATTTACGATCTTACTCATGATCCTTCCTCCTGTCGCTTTACTCTCATTCTTTATTCTGATCCTTTATCCTGCATATATCATGCTTTACATGTCATACTCTACATTTACCCATTGTACCATATCCTGCGCGCAGATGCATCGGATATGTTTTCTATCTGCTTTATATAATACCATCGAAATCATAAAAAAATTGGTAAAATCTTACCAAATTACCCGTCTTAGTCTGTTTATACTGATTTTTCCACTCCGGTCTGGTATAATCGATCTAAAGGAGTTTTTCAATTTACAAACCACTCCTTTCCCATTACAAGGAGGCATATTGCCATGAAAGAAAAAACCGAAACCTTTAACCAGGGAAAAAGATATTTCTTTTATATTCTGATGTTCGCCATCCTTGGCTGGTTCATTTTTATGCAGATCTTTGGTGCGGATGAACGTTCTTCCGACACCTCAGCAGCCTCTGTGATCTATTCCGGTACCGTTACCTGGCAGAAACCGGATGGAACCACCCAGGAAATCTCCGTTCCGGGCACCTACAAGGTTCCCGTCGGTGACACGATGGTCCTCACCATCCAGCTTCCCGATGATCTTACAGATACCTGCTTTGCCATCCGTTCTTCCTTGCAGGATGTGGATTTTTATGTAGGGGACAACCTCAGGACCAGCTACTCCACGCATAAAACAAGGCTTGTGGGCAAAAACTCCGCCAGCCGTTATGTTTTCTGCCCGGTTTATGCTTCCGATGCCGGCAAAGAGCTCCGTATTGAACTGACCACCTACACCTCCAATTACACCGGAGTTGTCAATCCTGTTTACTGCGGAAACAAGGCAGATATCTGGATATATATTTTCAGCAGATACGGACTGGAAACCTACATTGCTTTTTTTATCCTGTTTGCCGGAATCGTCACGATCCTGTTCAGTTTCGCTCTAGGATTGGTCTATCATACACGATTTGACACGGAATATCTTGGATGGTGCATGGTTATGGGCGCCGTCTGGATGCTGGGTGAATCCAAGCTCCGTCAGTTCCTGGTCCCCAACGCTTCCGCTCTCGGATCTCTGTGCTTCGTTATGATCCTTTTGTGTCCGCTCCCGATCCTGTTTTTTGCGGACAGTCTCCAGAAAGGGCTACATCACAGATTTTATGTCTGTCTTGGAAGCATCGCAATGATAAACTTTGCAGTCTGTACGATCCTCACTGCTGCAGGTATCGCAGATTATATCGAAACCATGCCTGTAAGTCACGGAATCCTGGCGATCACCGTTGCCACAATATTTGTACACCTTTTCCAATATATACGCACCGAAAAAAACAAGGCCGACCGGCTTTTGCTCATTGGTCTGCTGGCAGCGATCCTGTGTATTGCCGTTGAGGCAACCTCCGTATACTTTGTCACATTAATGTCCGGACTGTTTGTGGGCGCCGGCATGCTGATCCTGCTCTTTGTCAATATTGTAAGAGCCATCAAAAATGTCCAGGATATAGAACTGAAACGCCAGCAAAGCGAAATCCGCAAAAACCAGGAACAGAATGAAAAAATGTCTCTGCAGATGATACAGACCCTTTCCACCACCATTGAGGCAAAGGATGCGTACACCCGCGGTCATTCCTACCGGGTTGCACAATATGCAGCCCTGATCGCAGAGGAGCTGGGCTGGACACCGGAGGAGATCCTGAATCTGAAACGGGCTACTCACCTTCACGACATCGGTAAGATCGGTATCCCGGATCCGTTCCTGAACAAACCGGCACAGCTGACCGATGATGAATACAACCTTATAAAAAAACACACCGTCATCGGTGCCGAGATCCTGAAGGATATAACCCTGATCCCGCATGCGGCAGAAATCGCAAGAAGTCACCATGAGCGTTATGACGGAAAAGGCTATCCGGACGGGCTGGCCGGAACAGAAATCCCCATCCATGCCCGGATCGTGGCTGTTGCCGACTGCTACGATGCCATGAACTCCCGCCGAATCTACCGTAATGCGCTTCCACCGGAGGTTGTTTACGAAGAATTCCGCAAAAACCGTGGTACACAGTTCGACCCGGAGATCACAGACATTTTTCTGAAACTGCTCAATGAAAAACGGCTGCCTCAGTGGGATCCTTCCCAGGAAGAACCGGACACCTATAACCTTCCGGATATGCAGCTTACCGTCAGCAAATTCATCTCGGACATAATGGCCACCATAAAAAGTCAGGAAGACGCAAAAAGCTATGATTTCCTTACCGGTCTTCCCATGCGTAACCTGGGCGAACGTCTTACCGCGGAATTTATGCAGACACATGATGGATGTCTGGTATTCCTTGATATGGACAACCTAAAAAAGATCAACGACATCTATGGCCACAAAGCCGGCGACCGTGCACTGAAATGTCTTGGAAAGCTGCTCCAGAAACGGGCAGATCAGGGAATTTCCTGCAGACTTGGCGGAGATGAATTCCTGATGTTCCTTCCGGACACAGATCCTGATTCCCTGTCTCTGCAGATGGACGATCTGTTCCAGAAATTTCACACCATCACTACCGATGATCCGGAACTCCGGTTTGCCACACTGTCCGCAGGCCTGTGTCTGTGCAGCACCGATGATTCCTTTGAGGACTGCTATTCCAAAGCAGATAAAGCTCTGTATTACGTAAAACAAAACGGCAAAAACCAGTTCTTTTTCTACCAGCAGATCGACCGTAGCACTCTTGCGGCATCCGGTTCCGGAAAGGATCTGGCGCTTGTGGCAGAGTCCCTTCAGAAAAGCGGCATCTATGTAGGTGCTCTTGATCTGAATTACCGGGATTTCGCACGACAGTATGAATACATGAGTCAGCTTGTCACACGCAGCCAGTGCAGATGTTATCTGGCGATGATCACCATCGAGACACTTGTGGATACAGTTCCTGATATCGAATCCATTGAGCAGGCTCTGGAGTATATGGAACAGGCCATCCGGCAGAATATCCGCCGTGTGGATATCTGTACACGCTACAGTTCCCTGCAGTATCTCATCATACTGTTTGAGCCTGACGAAACGCATATCCCTGACATCATAGAACGTATTTTTACCCAATATTACTGTCAGTGTGACAGCCATGATTTCCAGCCATCCTATGAATACCTGGAAATATCTCCACAGGAGTTATAAATACTCCCATGGCATGGACATGATAAAGCCATAACGAAAAAGAGGCCGTACTTGACGGCCTCTTTTTTGTTAAAGTTTTGCAAAATATCATTAAGACGTGGCTCTGGAATTTTCCTGCATGAAACTTTTTCCGTATGTTCGATACAGATAAACCGCCATGAAAATAGTCACGGCTTCTGCCAGCGGCATCGTCATCCAGATGCCTGCAACCCCTATAAGCTTTGGCAGGATCAATATGAACACAGCCACCAGGATCAAAGAACGCATTGATGAGATCAATGCCGAAATAAAACCTTTTCCCAGGGCAGTAAAATATCCGGAAAGAAATACATTTAAACCAATAAACAGGAAAACCGGACTAAACAGCTTCAGGCCATCCCATGTCAATGTAAATACATTTCCGTTCCCGACGAATAAATGGATGATCTGTTTTCCAAATACAAGAGATACTGTAAGGATCAATACTGAACTGATGGCAATCGTAATAAAACTATATCGTGTTATTTCTCTGATCTTATCATGATTTTCAGAGCCATAATTATAGCTTATGATCGGAGCTGCTGCAACGGCAATTCCCATATAAAAAGCGATGAAGAAATAGTAAATATACATAATGATCGTCACAGCCGCAACTCCATCTTCACCAAAATATTGCATGATAATAAGATTAAATAAAAATGTAGTGATCCCGGTAGACATCTCCGTCAGCATTTCACTGCTTCCATTGGTGCAGGATTTCAGAAGAACACTCATGTCGGTCTTCGGTCTGCAAAACCTTATATGGCTGTATTTCAGAAAATAGATAAAGCCAATCAACATGCTTACTGTAATGGAGAGAAATGTTCCCCATGCAGCTCCAAGCGTTCCCAGTCTGAATACAGCCACAAAAATATAGTCGAAAACAATATTAAAAGCCAGACCTGTCAGAGACATGATCATTCCGATGTACGATCTCCCATCCGTCCTCACAAGATATTCAAAAAACAGCTTGAATGACATCGAAACTGATCCTAAAAATATGACAAATGCGTATGGCACCACATGCTCCATCAGGCGCTCACTGCTTCCTAAAAAAATACAGATCGGTTTCAGAAAAAGGATTCCCACAGCTGTAAAAGCAACTGAAAGTACGAACAGCACGATCGTGATAAAAGTAAATATCTCATTTGCTTCCTGTTCTCTTTTTTGTCCCATCCGCTCTCCTATGATGGCACCTGATCCCGTTGCAAGCATGACAGATGTTCCGAAAATAACACAGGTGATCGGAATAACAATATTAATTCCTGCAAGCGCGTCAGAGCCTGCATACCGTGATACAAAAAATCCATCTATCGTTGTATAAAATGATAAAAAGATCATGGTCAGCACTGATGGAACCAGATATTTTAAAAATTGAGGATAAGACATTTTTGCCTCAAAGTATTTCATTTCTATAAAAACCTCCTGCTTAGTTACATAATCAGTCAAAATCTCTGGTAATGTTCGTAAGCCATTTATTTCTGAAATAGTGGATGAACACCACAGGCATTTTTTCGAACTCATCCAGGGTCATTATAAAATATACCCAGACAGGCGGCAGTTTTAAAACATATGCTGCAAGGAAGGTGAGAGGAACTGCAACAAGCCACATAAATATGGAATCTACGATCATTCCGAACCTGGAATCGCCACCTCCTCTGAAGCATCCGCATATAAGACAGGTATTGATACCCTCTCCTACAAGACGCCAGGTTGTCATGATTATAAAAATACCAAGATAATAAATGGCTGTCTCTGTCAGTTTATCCCGGTAGAAGTCCAGTATCATAGGGCGGACTGCCAGAATAATGGCACATCCGATGAGACTTACGATAATTGTTATTCTCAGCATACGTTTCCCATATTCTCTGGCTGTGTCCTTGTGATCTTTACCAAGCTCCTGGCTGATAATGATGGTAGTAGCATTGGCAAAACCGCGACAGGCGATGGCACCAATGTTTACCACCATAACAGCAACGGCATTTGCGGCAACCATATCATCGCCAATGTGGCCAAGGATCGCTGCGAACGCTGAACTGGCAAAGCTCCAGACAACATCATTTATCACAGCCGGAGAAGCAATTTTCATAAAGTCCCTGAACAGAATACCGGATTTCGCACAGAAATATTTTATCCGAAATCTGACATCGGAGCTGTTTAATGAATAGATGAGACAGATCAATACCTCTGCGATCCTGGCAATAACAGTACCAAGGGCAACACCGGTAACACCAAGCTTTGGAAGTCCAAACAGGCCAAAGATAAAGGTGGCATTACAAAATACATTGACGCAAAGCGATACAATGTATGTAACAGAAGGCAGCATTATTTTTCCGACACTTCGAAGGGCACTCATGAAAACCTGAGAGAAGCCCATAAACATAAAGGAAAATGAGACCACCTTCAAATACTCGCTGCCGGCAGCAATCGTATCCGGACTGTTTGTAAAAATCTTCATGATCGTAGTCGGCATGGAAAAGGAGATAACGAAAAATACAAGAGAAACGATCAGTGAGATCCGCTCCGCCAGGCCGAGAATCTTTTCTACTGTCTTTTTATCACCCTTTCCCCAGTACTGGGCACATAAAACCGAAGTACCTGTAGCCATGCCATAATACAAACAGAAAAGAATAAATGTGTACTGGTTGGCAAGAGATGAAGCTGACATGGCAGTCTGGCTTACATATCCCAGCATTACAGTATCCGCAACATTTACCAATGTTCCGATCAGATTTTGGATCATGATCGGAAATGCTAATTTTGATGCATATTTTAAAAAATCTTTTTTATTCAGCATCGGTCAGATCCTCCGTGAATTCCGATAAGATATTTACTTATAAAGAACAGTATATCATATACCCTACAAAACCGCGAGGTTTTTTCAGTACTCTTTCCAATATAATCCTCAATTGTATACTATATTTCACCCTCTGGTCATATTTCCATTGTACATAAAAAAAACAATATCACTTTAACGCAAAAAATCATTCTATTTTTTCACTTCTATGATATAATATTTTATTGCGAAACTAATAAAACGAGGTGAACCAGGTGAAGAAAAAAACAATTGTACCTCTTATCGTTTTTTTACTGGGCATATGCCTTGTTGGTTTAATTGTATACAAAATAGACTCACATGAAACTGAACAACAACACATAAAAGCACAATTAAATGCAACAACCTACGGCGAACGTATAAAAAATGAGATTACAAATGGAATTGCGATCACAGATACGCTAAAGCAGGTCCTGATCAGTGAAAACGGAAAGATCAGTCAGTTTGACACAATTGCGGAAAATATTATGTCTGACGTTATTGAAAGCATACAGCTTGCTCCAGATGGTAATGTAACAGATATTTATCCTTCTGAGGGAACGGAAGCGAGTAAGATCGATCTGCTCCAGGATAAAGATTGCAGCAAAATTTCCTGTTACGCAAGAGACAATCACGTGATCATTACACAAGGTCCTTTCGATTTAAAACGGGGCGGCTGTGGAATTGCTGTCCGCAATCCAGTCTACCTGAAAGATGAAAACAACCAGGAATATTTCTGGGGATTTACCATTGTTATCCTGCGTGTTCCTGACATTTTTTCAGATGCGATCAGTGCACTTTCGGATTTCGGATATGAATACAGACTCTCAAAAACCGACGCTCCCTGGAGCGATACTTATAAAGTTGTTTATCAGTCAGACGACCAATTAACTCATACTGTTTCTTATGGTTTTACGATAGGGGAAGAGAACTGGAAATTAGAAGTAGCTCCTGAAAGCGGATGGAGAGACCTTAGATTACTGATAATCGTCGGCGGAATGTTTACTACTGTCGTTTTACTTTTCTCAGGTCTTACCCGGGTATGGTTAGTATCGAAAGAAAATAAAAACAAATTTCAAATACTGGCACACACAGATTCTCTCACCGATATTTACAACCGCTATGGATTTGATGAATTAGCCGAAAGGATGATCACTAAAAATCCAAAAACGCATTTTGTGGCCGCACTCCTTGATATTGATGACTTTAAGTTTATTAATGATATTTACGGACATGTCTATGGAGACAGGGCACTAAAGAGTCTTACAGATAGCATGAAGGCTTTTTTCCCAAAAAACACATTACTGGGAAGAAACGGTGGCGATGAGTTCTGCATTCTTCTGCCGGATCATACCTATAAAGAAGCGGGAGAACTGCTGCTGCAATTTACCAAGCTTCCAAAGACATTTTCATGCAAGGGAAAAGAATATCCGTTTTTTATTTCTCTCGGATATGCAGAATATCCAACCTTTGCATCCAGCCGTTCACAGCTTATGCGCTGTGCAGATGCAGCACTTTATGAAATAAAGCTTCACGGAAAAAACGGATGTATGGCTTACAGGGAGGGGCTCCGGTCAGGAGTCCGCAAACAGCTCGGATTTGCATTCAAGGATATCTCTGAACACCTTCCGGGTGCATTTATCATATACAGAGCGGACAAAGATGATGATGAACTCCTGTATGCAAACCATGAGTTCCTTCAAATGACCGGATATAAAAATATAGATGAACTCTTCAGCCTTACAAGGAAAAGCTTCCACAACCTGATCAGGGAAGATGAACAACAGCAGATAGAAACAAGCATCTGGAAACAGATCGATGCCGGCAATAACAATGACTATATCCACTTTCATCTTCGAAAAGCAGACGGCACTTACCTTTCTGTTCTTGATCACGGAAGGATTGTGGACAGCCAGCAATACGGAAGAGTATTTTATGTATTGTTTATGGACTGGGAAGCTATGCATGTTCATTACAGTGATAAATTTTCCGGCTAAGGTACAGACATCTCAGTCTGTATCTTAGCCGGCTGTTTTTTTCCTGAACAATTCAACATCTTATAATATGTATTCCATCTGCCTTTCTTTTGTCCGCATTCCCATTTTTTCATAAAATTTTTCTGCTGAAGTATTTCCTGCCCACACATTCAATGTCACTTCATAGCATCCCAGCTGCTTTGCTTCTTTTTTTACATATTCAAACAGACTTTCCCCAATATGCTGACCTCGTGTCTCCTGATCGACACACAGGTCATCTATAAAAAGAGATTTAAACGGTACCATATTGTTTGAAAAAGGCTGCTCCTTTAATTGACAAAATGCATACCCCACACAAACATCAGCCTCATCCGCTGCAACATATATTGGCTTTTCTTCATTTTTCAAAAGCTCTGCTAATTCGTCTGTCGTATATTTTGTTGTGCCCGGAATAAAGATATCAGGCCTTATATCTGCATGGATCTGCAGCACCTGTCCTAACAATTCCAGAATCCTCGGAATATCTTTTTCTTCTGCTTTTCTGATGAACATTTTTTTCCTCCTGTTTTTCAATAACTGATTTCATAGATTCTTTATACATACACCATAATACCATCGTGTGAACGCTTATAACAATAAAATCTCTTTAAGCAGTCTCACTTTCCTTTTGCATTATAATGAAAAAGTTTATCGTTTTCCGTGATGTATATCACATTTTTATTCCTGAATCCGTATCATTACAGACAGTCAGCTCAAAATGGTTTCTGTTTGTTTTTATAAGCCCTTCTTTTTGCAGCTTTGATATCTCCGAAGACATTGCCGCACGGTCAATGCAAAGATAATCTGCCAGCTGCTGCCGGTCAAAAGGAATATCAAAGGATAACGATGCCTGTCTGATAGATACCGACGACAGATAGGACAACAGCTTATCCCTTGTCGTTCGCTTGCCCACATGTGTGATCTTATCGTTGAGGATCAGGATCTTATTTGCCAGGACACCGACCAGGTTACGGATCAGCTTCTGATGATGCTCACATACTATTGGGCAGGAAACCAGAAGCCTTTGAACATTTAATAAAATAATCTCACAATCTTCGTCTGCTACCACACTGACATTCAGAACAGCTCCCGGACTTGCCGCATATGGTTCACCAAAAAAATCTCCCGCATGACATTTTGACAGAATATTCCGATGTCCCCACAGGTCTTCCTGAATAACAAGAACACAGCCTGCCACCACAAGTCCCATTACTTCGGTAGAGTCTCCGGCTCTGAAAATATAAGAATCCCGTTTTCTGGAGATCGTTGCTGCATTTACACAATGCAGTATGGATAATATCTCATTATCAGTAAGACCTTTAAAGAAAGGGCTCGTTCTTAGAATGGGTAAATATTTTTTCAAAATTAATCCTCCTGTTGGAAATCAAACATACACGTTGTAATTATTATACTATACTCCTAACAGAAACCAAGGATAAATACTACTGGTCGAGGATAAAATAATAAGAAAGATCCTTCGAAAAAATCACAGAATAAAAGGAGAATACAATAATGGATAAAAAAATGTTTTGTTTTCAGTGTGAACAGACTGTCGGGTGTACCGGCTGCACCGGAAATTCCGGTGTCTGTGGAAAAAAAGCAGATACAGCGAAATTACAGGACGAACTGACAGGTGCGTTGATCAGTCTGGCTAAAGCTGCCGACAGCACGGAAACTATTTCAAAAAGAACCGGACAGATCATAATCGAAGGACTGTTTACTACAGTTACAAATGTAAGTTTTGACAATGCAGCAATCGAAAATATGATACAAAAAGTCAGAGCTGAAAAAGAAAGACTGGCTCCTGACTGCAGAACAAAGGAATATGATCTTCAGCAGCTGTGGAATGCCAATGAAGATATCCGCTCCTTGAAATCTCTTATTCTCTTTGGTATCCGCGGAATGGCTGCCTATGCCTATCATGCAAATGTTCTGAATTATGAAGATGCCGAAGTGAATCAGTTCTTCTGCGAGGCATTATCTAAGATCGGTTATGAAGAAAGCACAGAAGCACTGCTTTCCACAGTACTCAAAACAGGAGAGATCAATCTGAAGTGCATGGCACTTCTTGATAAGGCAAATACAGAAACCTATGGAACACCAGAGCCAACTGATGTTACACTTACGGTAGAAAAAGGGCCTTTTATTGTCGTGACCGGACATGATCTGAAAGATCTGCAGCTTTTGCTTGAACAGACTGAGGGAAAAGGAATCAATATCTATACACATGGTGAAATGCTCCCTGCCCATGCCTATCCATTCTTAAAGAAATACTCTCACCTGAAAGGCAATTTCGGAACTGCATGGCAGAATCAGCAGAAAGAATTTGACCATCTTCCGGCCCCGATCCTCTACACTACCAACTGTCTGATGCCTCCAAAAAGCAGCTACGCTGACAGAGTATTTACAACAGAAGTGGTTGCCTTCCCAGGAGCTGTCCATATTGACGAGAAGAAAGACTTCACACCACTTATTGAAAAAGCACTGGAACTGGGCGGTTACAAAGAAGCTCGTATGTTCTCCGGTATCAACGGCGGAAAAAAAGTGACAACCGGTTTTGGTCATGCAGCCATCCTGTCCCATGCAGGTACTGTAGTAGAGGCTGTAAAATCAGGTGCGATCCGCCATTTCTTCCTGGTTGCCGGCTGTGATGGTGCCAAACCAGGTCGAAACTATTATACGGAATTTGTAAAGCAGACACCTTCTGACAGTATCGTTCTCACCCTGGCATGTGGAAAATTCCGTTTCAATGATCTCGATCTGGGAGAGATCGGTGGTCTTCCACGACTGATGGATATGGGTCAGTGTAATGATGCTTATGGTGCGATCCAGGTTGCTGTGGCACTTGCAGATGCATTTGGATGTTCTGTAAATGAGCTTCCGCTTTCCTTCGTACTCTCCTGGTATGAACAGAAAGCAGTCTGCATCCTGTTAACCCTCCTGCACCTGGGTATCAAAAATATCCGTCTTGGTCCTTCTCTTCCGGCGTTCCTTTCTCCTAATATTCTGAACTTTCTGGTTGAAAATTATGGCATTGCACCTATCACCACACCAGAAGAGGATATCAAAGCACTGATGAACCAGTAAAAGTAAATTTTTCAAAGCCTTTACAAAATCAACAAAGCCGATACAGGATTCCCAAAGTCCTGCATCGGCTTTATTTACAGGTCTGAAGACTCGGATCAGCCGACAACACTTTTAAACATGTGCAGCGATATTCTGATGGAGTTAAATGATAACGTTTTTTAAACAATCTGCAAAAATAATCAACGTTATGAAATCCGCTTTCATAAGCGATCGTTTTTACTTTTTTATTCGTATTTTTCAATAACCAGGAAGCTGCCTGAAGTCGATATCCTATCAGATAATTAACCGGTGTAGTATGTAAAAAACGGTGGAACAAATTAAGTGCAGTACTTTTGCTGATTCCTATATGCGAAGCAATTTCATCCAGAGACAAATTGCGATTATAGTTTTCATGTATATATTGCATGAGCAACTGCACCATTTTCTGTGCAACTTCATCCACTGTCTGTACATCTCCTTTATCAGATAACTTTACATTTTCATAAAAAGTCAGCCATAAATCCTGCAGCAATGCCAAAGTAGCAAGTTCTCTTATTTTCTCATTCCTCTGTATTTCCATTATTTTTATCATAGTTTGTATGATCTTTGTTTGCCATAGTTCATCAGGCTGAAAACGCTGGAAATATATATTCGATGAAATGATTGGCAAAATATATTTCTTATAGATCAGGCTGTTCTCCGGCGCAATAAATTCCGGCATACATACAAAGTTAGGAATGATACCACCTGATGATGCGTAAAAGCGGTGCAATATTTTAGAATTAATAAAAATTGCTTCTCCTTCTGACAATATAATCTGTTTTTCTCCTATTCCGCATGTAACTTGTCCGGACTCGACATATAAAAACTCAAATTCTCTGTGCCAGTGCCACTCAATACAATGAAAATCAAACAATTCCAGATTATCATAATAATACTGGAATGGATAATCACTGCTTCCATGCTGTTTAATTTCCATAAACTCCTCATCTGTAAGTATTTTATTATAATCCATCCCATATCACGTTCTTTCTTTTTTACGATATTATACAGTATTTCTACAATTTAATTCAATGTATATATCTGATATTTGCTATATAATCAAGTAAAAAAAGAAAAGAGGTATTCTTATGATTTTTAAATGGATGAATGAAAATGAGATCAACATTGAGGGCGACAAAATTGAAATAGCCGCACCACCCAGAACAGACTTTTTTGTGGAAGTATTGATGAATGTGAAGATTGAACATAAAACTGTTAAAAACATTCGGAGAGGAAAATAAAAAATGAATGCTGTAAAAAAAACTAACTACCATAAGACAAAAATAGCCTGTTATATGGGATTTATCACACAGGCTATTGCGGCAAACTTCGCACCGCTTCTTTTTTTAAAATTTCACAGTGACTACCATATTTCTCTCGGTAACATTGCTCTGATATCCACTTTCTTCTTTTTCACACAGCTTCTGGTTGATCTGTTCTGTGCCAAATTCGTAGATCATATCGGATATCGTGTGTGCATTGTTGCATCAGAAATATTTGCTGCACTGGGTCTGCTTGGACTGGCATTTTTACCTGATTTTTTACCTGATCCTTTTATTGGAATTATATGTAGTGTTATTGTTTATGCCATCGGAAGCGGTTTAATAGAAGTACTTTGCAGTCCTATTATCGAGGCCTGTCCGTTTGAAAACAAAGAAGCAACTATGAGTCTACTCCATTCGTTTTACTGTTGGGGAGCTGTTGGGACAATTTTGATTTCCAGCTTATTTTTCCTGATATTTGGAATAGACAGTTGGAAGTGGCTCGCCGTAATATGGGCAATCATTCCTGCAATTAATACTTATAACTTCATGACCTGTCCCATTGAATCTCTGGTTGACAATGGTTCTGGAATGGAAATTAAGGATCTGTTTTCCAAGCCATTTTTCTGGGTTGCAATATGTCTGATGATCTGTTCCGGAGCTTCTGAACTTGCAATGGCTCAATGGGCATCTGCTTATGCAGAATCAGCACTGGGATTATCAAAAGCTCTGGGAGATCTAACAGGTCCATGTATGTTTGCAGTAACAATGGGAATCAGCCGTATAATTTTTGGTAAATATGGAGAGCAGTTAGATTTAATGAAGTTTATGAGTGGTTCAGGCATATTATGCGTTGTCTGTTATCTGCTTACTGCTTTGTCATCCAACCCGATCATCGGACTGATCGGTTGTATTGCATGTGGATTTTCAGTTGGAATCATGTGGCCTGGAACCATCAGTATTTCCTCAAAAACTTTTCCAACAGGTGGAACGGCTATGTTCTCTCTTCTTGCCATGGCAGGAGATTTAGGTGGCAGCATTGGACCTGGAATTGTTGGTCGTATCACTCAGAATGCTGGAAATAATATTAAGATCGGCATGGGATTCGGACTTATTTTTCCAGTAATTCTATTGTTTATGTTATTCCTGCTGTATCGGAAGAAGATATCAAAGCACTGACTTATTGATTGTAATTATATTTTTTCACTCTGCAAACCCGGAAGCTGTATCATCACTTTGCTGCCAGATACTATAGACCTGATACAGCATTGAGCGGAACCTGAAGATTTCTGGTAAAATTGTCATGATTTCCGCATGCCAGCATCTTCATCTGTACCCGCATTGCAGAACTCAGATTTAATATCATCATGATCGCAGTACGTGCCACACGTTCTGTGCTGTATGCCAGGATATTACAAACTGTAATCCCCTTCTTCCGTGCTGCTATCAGTCGGCCATGATCTCCGAAGAGCCACATAGGATATTAAAAAGTTCGCAAACCAACCAGCTGGTACAGCAAGCCAGACAAATACAATGCCAAAACGCGGTGCACAGATCAAAGCAACAGACAGGCGGATCGCCAGGTTCACCATATTTGCAATGAGGAACGGGCGCATGATCCCAAGACCACGAAGAACCCCATCGGTTGCCATTTTGATTCCCATAAAGATGAAAAAGTAACCAAGCCATCTCATATAGCCCTCGGATACCTGATAGGCCAGGGCAGTTCCATCTTTACCAAGGAATAGCGAGGAAATCTGCGTGTGCAGTGTTTCAATGACTATAAAAGCAAGAACTGCAAAACATACATCTAACACCAGTGCAGCGTGATATCCTTTTTTGATCCGTTCAATTTTCTTTGCACCAAGATTCTGGGAAACATATGGGGAAACCGCATTGCCAATGGATACAAAAATCAATGAAAAAACATTCTCTACCCGCATCGTCGCCGCATACCCCGCAAGTGCCTGTGTACCGAAGGGATTTACAACAGCCTGTACGATCATCATACCGATGGACACTGTAGACTGCTGAAGAACCGAAGGTACAGCAATTTGAAGCATGGAATGTAACTCCTGCCTGTCAAACCAGTCAAAGCGACTTTTATATCGACGCATCCGGCTAAGGAAAAGCAAAAGTGAAAACACCGCAGAAATTCCCTGTGCTATAAGAGTCGCAAGAGCTGCGCCAAACACACCGAGCCCAAGTCCGGCCACCATCCAGAGATCCATAAAAATATTTAAGATTGACGAAAATATCAGGAGCCCCAGCGGGATTTTTGATTCGCCTATGGAAGTAAACATATTGGAAAGAATGTTATACATAAACAGAAACGGAAATCCCACGAAATAGACCCGCAGATATAACACTGCATCATCCAGTATATCACCAGGGGTTTGTAACACACTCATCATCCAGTGGGAAAAGCAAAATCCAAAAACCCCAAGGACTATACTTAGAATTAAAAAGCTAAACAAGGATGTTGACACGATGGTCTTCATTTTTCCATACTTCCTGGCACCGAAATAACGGCTCACCAGCACACCGGCACCGACACCTGCCCCCAGTGCCACACAAATAAAAACATTGGTCAGCGCTGCACAGGCCCCGACAGCTGCAAGTGCGGAGGAACCAACAAATTGACCGACGATGATAGAGTCAGCCATATTGTATATTTGCTGAAAAAAGCTGCCCAAAATCATTGGCATTGCAAAAACCGTCAGCGCTTTAAGAGGCGCATCTGTGATCAAATATTCATCTTTTGACATTATCATATTCCTCCACAGGTTTCATAATTTCACTTATTGCTACACTGCCCGGCGTTATCAGCTGCAGCTGCAATACGATCTTATCACGTAGTGACATGCTCCCACCACTTAAATCTTACGATTTTGAAGTGGGGGCTTCCTGCTCGATTACCCTTTAGGGCAAAGCTAAAACAGGCTATCCCCGCGTGTCCCGCGGTTTTGTTTTTTATGTTTATCCGGTTACGGATTTTTTTCTTGTGCCGTCAGGCACATTCTTTATAGATTCTTTTTCCTTCTTCACGGATGTTGACTGCTGCATTCACATCCCGGTCCATCCTATTTCCACATTCACAAACATACATTCTATCCGACAATGCCAGTTCCTTTTTCTTATGTCCGCATACACTGCAGATCTTGCTGGATGCAAAATAACGGTCTACTTTTATAAGATGTTTTCCGCATTCTTCCAGCTTGTATCCCAGCATGAACAGAAACTGCCCGTAACCGTTATCCTGCACACCTTTCCCAAGGTGCAGT
>NZ_WQQD01000103.1:0-411 GCF_018785605.1 Blautia sp. MCC270 | reverse complement strand
GCAAAATAACGGTCTACTTTTATAAGATGTTTTCCGCATTCTTCCAGCTTGTATCCCAGCATGAACAGAAACTGCCCGTACCCGTTATCCTGCACACCTTTCCCAAGGTGCAGTCCTCCGGACATTCCCTTCATATTCAGATCTTCCACACATACTGCATCATATCTTTCCGCAAGCTCCCTGCTGAGCTTATGCTGGAAATCTTTTCTCTGGTTCTTTATCTTTTCATGACATAAAGCTACCCTTTTTTTCTGTTTCTGATAGTTCCGGCTTCCTTTTTCACAGTGGGAGAGCTTTCTCTGTTCTCTTGCAAGTTTTTTCTCTGCTTTTTTGTAAAACATAGGGTACCCGGCTCTTTCTCCTGTAGAAAATACACACATTCCCTGCATGGCAAAATCGATCCCAAGAAAT
>NZ_WQQD01000013.1:0-31223 GCF_018785605.1 Blautia sp. MCC270 | reverse complement strand
GCACTCCAAATATCAAAACATTACAGAATGTAACATAAAGAATCATCTACAAAATGTTCTATCTAAATGGCATTGGCCCGAAGACCCTCCTAGCGTTGGGACGAAAAATGCTTTCGGCAAGATGTGCGTCACAAACTGTGGAAAATCTGTTTCGGATGAGGGCGGCGTAGCGGGCTACGCCAACTGAATTCGGGACAGATTTTCCGCAGTTTGGGGCGTGCAGCTTGTCGGAATGATTTTTCGTCCCAACGCTAAAGCTCCCACCCTCTTGGGCACGCCTGGTGTTTCATGCCGGAACGGGTTGAATGTTGACTGGTTGCAGACGGACGTGGGAGGCGCTTCGCTGTCCCACTGGATGTAGCAATATATAAAAACTGCCGCAAACGCTGTGTCTGGATTATGGCACAGAGTCTGCGACAGTTTTTTTAATGAACTTTGTGAATATTCCTTCTGTATTACAATTACAGCAGATAAACCGGAAGTTCATCCTTGATTCCTACCGGCTGGTTGTTGTCCGGCTCGTCTTTCTTTGGGGTGAGGAACTTGGCCTGAAGTTCATCGGCGTTTCCTCCACTGATCACATTCTGAGCTACAGTTCCTGTTGTGGTTTCTGCGGCGGCTGTTTTCTTAGCTGCAGTTTTTCGTGTTGTCGTCTTTCTGGTGGTGGTTTTCTTTGCTGTTGTTTTTGTTGTGGCTGCTTTCCTTGCTGTGGTCTTCTTTGCCGGAGCCTTCGCTGTGGTTTTCTTTTCGACTGTTTTTTCAGCAGCTTTCTCTCCTGTTTCTGTCTTTACTTCTGTCGGCTTTTCTGTCACTTTTACCTCTGTAACTTTCTCTTCTGTCTTTGCTGTTTTCTCTGCATTTACTGCTCTTGCGATACTTGCTTTACCTACTGACACGATCCATTACCTCCTCTGCCAATGCTATGTATTCTTTTGCGCTGCGGCTGCTTTTTTTGAATTCCACAACCGGCTCGCTGCTGTCCTGTGACCATTCGATAGAGCTGTCCACACGGATAAAGGATTCGAAAAGATAGATTCCTTCCATCTCTTTCAAAGTCTCCATGGTCTGTTTGAAATAATTCTTTCTGGCATCTGCCTTGGTCACCACGATTCCCAGAACCTGAAGCGCCGGAGCGATCTCACGGACCTCATTCAGAAAATCAAACATATTTGCAAGCCCAAACATGCCCCACGGGCTGGCCTCCACTGGAACCAGAACGTAATCCGATGCACACAGGATATTCATCACCCAGCCGCCAAGAGTCGGCGGTGCATCGATGAGAATGTAATCGTACACCCCGGAATCCTTGATCTTCTGCAGGCATTTCCGCAGGATAAATTCTCTCTGCCATTTCGTAAAAAGCTCATATTCCACGGAACTCATCAGCGTAGACGACGGAACCAGATCCAGATTCTCATACTTCGTATGCACGATAAAATCGCTGAGATCCGACTGATGACCAATGGCATAGTAGAGATTTTTTTCCCCGGCAGCCATCTTCAGAACTTCTTCTTCATCAAAAAATGAAAGGGAAAGATTCAGCTGCATATCGCCGTCCACAAGAAGAACCTTCTTCCCAATACCGGCCAGTGCCGCACCTACATTTGAACAGCTGGTGGACTTTCCGCTGCCGCCCTTATTATTCGCAAAACAAATCGTCACTGTATTTCCCATCACAGCCTCCCGACAACACAAAATCGTAAATCACTAACTTTCCCTTATTATAATATAACGCTCCCCCAAAAACAAGCATATCCCCCATAAAACCACAAAATCTGGCAAAAAACCCTCACATAAAACAACAGCAAAAAAAGAATCTTGTTGCAGAATAATTTCCTATACAAAAAGCAGCAGGCTTCAAATCTTTCCGAAAGCCTGCTGCTAAACTTCATTCATTTTTATTATTTTACGATAAAGGATTTTCTCTTACTTACAACATCGAAGATAACGGCTGCAAGAAGAACCATACCTTTGACAACCTTCTGGATATTCTGGTCAATACCCATGATACTCATACCAAGGTTCAGAACACCCATAAGAAGGGCACCAATGATAACACCGGGAACTGTACCGGTACCACCATAAGCAGAAGCACCACCGATGAAACATGCACCGATCGCATCCATCTCGAAGTTTGTACCTGCCTGTGGGTTGGATGAGTTCAGTCTGGCCATTGTCACCATACCTGCAATAGCTGCCAGAAGGCCCATGTTCAGGTAAGCAAGGAAATAAACCTTGTTTGTGTCAATACCGGAAAGCTTTGTTGCCTTCTCATTACCGCCAACTGCATAAAAATAACGACCTGTTGTAGTCTTGGAAGCAATGTATGTATAGATTGCGATGATCACTACAACCCAGAGAAGGGAATTCGGGATACCTTTGTACTGAGCAAGTCTGAACATGAATGCAAGAACAACTACACAGATCAGAACCATCTTCACTGCAACACCACCGAAAGACTCAACACTGTAGCCTTTTTTTGCACGGTCTGCACGGTTTTTCATAACAAGTGCAACATAGACGATGCAGACAATAATGCCAACTACAAAACATGTTCTGTTAAATCCTTCACCTCCACCAAGGAAGTCCGGAATATAGTTATTGAACAGAGCCAGATAAGCATCCGGCATCGGGGCCAGGGTCTGTCCTTCCAGAACTACGTTGGAAAGGCCACGAAAAGCAAGCATACCTGCCAGAGTAACAATAAATGGAGGAATTCGTACATAAGCGATCCAGAATCCCTGCCATGCACCAATGGCAATACCCACAAGAAGCATCACGATCATAGTGAGATACGGGTTCATACTGTTGAGAACCATCATCTTACCACCGACAGCAGCAACAAAGCATACAACAGAACCAACTGACAGATCGATGTTACCACCTGTTAAAATACAGAACAGCATACCGGTTGCAAGAATAAATACATATGCATTCTGGGCTACCAGGTTATTTACATTCTGCGGAAGAAGCATAACGCCCTTTGTGTTCACAGAAAACATGATCACAACAAATACCAGAACAATGACCATGGTATATTTTTTTAATATTTCTGAAAAACTAATCTTTTTCTCCATCTTCTTACTCTCCTTTACCTGACTTCACGATCCTGGACATGATCAGCTCAGATGTAGCTTCCTCACCACTTACCTCACCTACGAATCTGCCCTCGTTCATGATATAGATTCTGTCTGACATTCCAAGCACTTCCGGAAGCTCAGAAGAGATCATGATCACAGATTTTCCTGCTGCGACCAGGTCATTGATGATACAGTAGATTTCATATTTGGCACCTACGTCAATACCTCTTGTAGGTTCATCCAAGATCAGAATATCCGGCTCTGCAAACATCCATTTTGCAAGAAGGACCTTCTGCTGATTACCACCGCTCAGGTTTCCGACATTCTGCTCAACTGTCGGACACTTGGTTTTCAGTTTCTTCCTGTATTCCTCAGCAACTGCGTATTCTTTATCCGTATCGATCACTTTTCCATTACTGATACCGGACATGTTTGCAAGCGTAGTGTTCATCTTTATGGACTTGGAAAGGATCAATCCGTTTCCTTTTCGATCCTCTGTAACATAGGCGAGCTTGTTGTCAATAGCCTCCTGAACTGTATTCAGCTTCACTTCTTTTCCATTCATGAACACCTGGCCGGAAATCTTAGTTCCGTAGCTTTTGCCAAAAATACTCATGGCCAATTCTGTACGTCCTGCTCCCATCAGTCCTGAAATACCGACAACCTCTCCTTTATGTACTTTAAAGGATACGTTATTTACCACCTTACGTTCTGTATACAGAGGATGGTAAACATTCCAGTTCTTAACTTCCATGGAAACATCGCCGATCTTTACATTTGGACGTTTCGGGAACCGGTCTGTCATCTCACGTCCAACCATTCCCTGAATGATCCTCTGCTCAGAAAAATCGTCTTTCTTTTTATCCAGTGTTTCAATGGTAGATCCATCTCGGATAACTGTGATCTTATCTGCCACATAGGAAATCTCATTTAATTTATGGGAAATGATGATAGAGGTCATTCCCTGCTTCTTGAATTTCAGAAGAAGATCCAGAAGAGCTTTGGAGTCATCTTCGTTCAGTGATGCGGTAGGCTCATCCAAAATGAGCAGCTTTGCATTCTTTGCAAGTGCCTTTGCGATCTCAACCAGCTGCTGTTTACCTACACCGATATCCTTGATCAAAGTTCTGGAGGATTCCTCCAGTCCCACTATTTTCAAATATTTATCTGCTTCCCCATAAGTTTCATTCCAGTTAATGGAAAAGCTCCTGCCTCTTTCATTGCCCAGGTACATGTTTTCACCGATAGTCATATACGGGATCAGTGCCAGTTCCTGGTGAATGATCACAATTCCTTTATGTTCACTGTCTTTGATGGTGTTAAATTTACAGATCTCACCATCGTAAATAATATTTCCTTCATACGAGCCGTACGGATATATACCACTTAATACATTCATCAATGTAGATTTACCGGCACCGTTCTCACCTACCAGTGCGTGGATCTCGCCTTCCTCAACCTGGAGATTAACGTTGTCCAGTGCCTTTACACCTGGGAAAGTTTTGGTGATATTTTTCATTTCCAGAAGTATCTTAGCCAACTTAATTTCCCTCCCTTTCCACTGTTCATGCAGGCGGTTATATTCCCCGCCTGCATGTGATAAATTTCTTTCTTAAAAATTCTGATTATTTGATCTGATCCTCTGTGTAGTATCCGGAATCGATCAGGATTTCTTTGTAGTTATCTGTTGTAACAACAACCGGGTCGCAAAGGTATGTCGGGATGACACCTGTTCCGTTGTCATAGGATTTTGTATCGTTTACTTCCGGCTCCTCACCTTTCATGATGGAGTCAACCATTTTTACTACTGCAGATGCAAGAGCTCTTGTATCTTTAAATACGGACATTGCCTGTTTTCCAGCTACAAGGTTCTTAACGTTCGGTGTATCACAGTCCTGACCGGTGATGATCGGATATTCTCCTGTGTAGGAAGCTGCCAGTGCATTCTCAACACCAAGTGCCGTGGAATCATTGGAGCAGAGAACTGCGTCAAGATTTGTTCCGTCAGAGTAGTTACCTGCGATGATGGTATCCATTCTGTCCTGTGCTTTTGCACTATCCCAGTTTGCGGTAGCAACCTGCTCGAACTCTGTCTGTCCGGATTTTACTACCAGCTTACCGTCATCGATGTATTTCTGGAGAACATCCATTGCACCACCGAAGAAGAAGTTACAGTTGTTATCACCAGGATCTCCTGTGAACAGCTCGATGTTAAACGGTCCATCCTGATTATCAAGATCCAGTGCGTCTACCAGGTACTCGCCCTGTTTCTGTCCTACTTTGTAGTTATCAAATGTTGCATAATAGGAAACTGCATCAGAATTCATAAGAAGACGGTCATAGGAGATAACCGGAATTCCTTTTTCTTTGGCCTGTTTCAGAGGCTCGCCAAGGCTGCTTCCATCGATGGATGCCACAACCAGAAGGTCGCATCCGTTTGCTACCTGGTTCTCAAGCTGGGAAACCTGTGTGCTTACATCGTTGGATGCATACTGAAGGTCTACCTCATATCCTGCTGCCTCCAGCTCTTTCTTCATGTTCTCGCCATCCTGGTTCCATCTCTGGAGATCCTTGGTCGGCATGGTAACACCGATCAGTTTCTTGTCTGCTGCCTGTGCTGTTGCTGCCGGAACTACCACCATACCAGCTACCATTGTTGCGCAAAGAAGTGCAGATACCATTTTTCTTTTCATTGTAAAATCCTCCGTTTCATTATTTGTTTTTGGAATCACGTTTCCTTTGATGATGTTACTATAGCACAGGACTGTCTGGACATAGTTGGCAATAACAGAGACATTTTTTTGTAAAAGAAAAATGCCCTGCATCAGGCAAGACATTTTTGCACCAAAAATCTGCTATTGATTTTTGTCATAATTGTGTATTATTGCACATATGGCTACACTGCCACATTACTTGCAGAATTTCACCACCACATATATGCCGGTATGCAATCTGTTCTGCATTACTCTGTATCATAATCTGTATTGAGATATACTTCATCCCTTCTGTGGAAACCGCCGTCAATGATCACCTCATCAATATTATCCCTTGTAACGGCAACCGGTTCCAGCACCTTCGCCGGGATATCATAGCTTCCATCGTTCATGGTATCTGTCACATCTGACGGAAGCTTTCCCTCTTCTGCCATCTTCACTGCATATTCAGCTGCCTGGCATGCCAGATCTTCGATAGATTTAAATGCTGTCATGTACTGGGTTCCTTCTACAATACGCTGACATGCAGCCAGATCACCATCCTGGCCTACCACGATCACCTGTCCGGCAAGCTGGTTTTCCGCAAGAACCTGTATCACCTGGCTGGCAATATCATCATTTCCACACATGATTCCCTTTACATCGGGGTACTCTTCCAGTGCCTCCTCCACATAATCTGCTGCCAGCTCCGCGACCCAGCCCTCACAGTTGGCTTCGTAAACCACCTTCAGATCACTGTTTTTCAGAGTGTCTTCAAATCCCTCTTTTACCATGTCCACATTGTTATCTGAAGCAGATCCCTGAACCATAAAAATCTTTCCGCCATTAGGGATCGCTTCCATCATGGACTGTGCCATGACCTCTCCGACTTTCCGGTTATCAAAGGAAATATACATGTCTGTATCCGCATCATTTACCATACGGTCATAGGAGATCACCCTGATTCCTACATTGTGGGCACGCTCCACAGCCTCAGATAATGCCTTGCAGTCTCTGGCAATGATCACGATCACATCCATATGCTTCTTGATAAAATAGTCGATCTGGCTGATCTGCTCTTTTGTATCTGCTCCCGCATCCTGAACATTCACTTCCGCTCCCAATTCCCTTGCGGTTGCCACGAATGCATCCCTGTCACGAATCCACCTCTCAATAACAAAGGAATCCACTGTAAGACCGATCTGAATTTTCTTTTCACCACTGTCTTCCTCTGTATCGTTTTCCTGTGCAGCTGTCTGCTTTGTTTTTTCGGAAGCGCAGCCATTCAGCATCAATGTCAACAGACACAGCAAGATCAACAGCTTCCTGATCATTTTCCCCCCGCTCATATTGTCTACCTCAACCTCTCTCTGAATTCACTTGGTGTCACGCCTTCGTATTTTTTGAATATCCTGCTGAAATAATTGGGGTCGCTGTATCCGGATTCCGCACAGATCTCCTTGATGGAAAGCCCTGAATCCTTGAGAAGTTCTCTTGCATTGCGAAGCCGCACTTCTGTAAGATACTCGATAAAATTTCCTCCGGTCTCCTGCTTAAAAAGCTTGCTGAAATAATAAGGGCTGATATCCACCTCCCGTGACACCTCATCCAGTGAAATATCTTTTTTGTAATTGTCCCGAATATAGGACTTTGCTTTTTCGATAATAGAAACCGCTTCTTTTTCCCTTGCACTTTCCATGTTACTGCAGATTTCTGATGTTTTGCCCAGGAACCATTTTTTCATTCCTTCTATATCTGTATATTCCTGGATCTCATGAATATAATTTCTGCGGCAGCTGATCGCATATTTCACGGTACCTGCAAAAAAGGCCTTTTTTTCCACTCCCATCACAAGCTCCAGGATCTTGATGCGCATGTCCTCCAGATCTACTCCCGGCTGCTTCTCCATCCACCGGATAAATTCCTCGGCACAGCTTAAAGCTCCTGCCACATCCTTATCCATCACCCGCTTTTCATAGCGACGTTCCAGATCTCTTGGATATTCGCCGTCATATTTCTGTGCAGCCGGAACATCCTCAATATGTATCACATGGCTGGTGCTTTCCCGAAGTGCGATCATAGCCTCCTTGAAGGATTCTTTCATGGTGCTTCCCATCTCCTTCACCCGGCCGATACCACAGCGAAATTTACTGTCGATCCTGCTTTCCAGCTTATGTACCATGTTTCTGGTTCTTGTTACAACCTCCACACGTTCCTCATAGGACTCCCTGGAATTACGGTACGGAACAAGCAGTACAATACGGTTTCCCATAATGGGTCCTACCAGACATTCAAAAAATCCTTGAGCGATTTCCCGGAATGTGGAATAAAATTTGTTTGCCTTCACACTGGCCCCCACCGCATTGGTAAGAACGCCATTTTCCGTGGAATCCCCGAATTCAGCCACGATCATATATCCATATTCTTCCCGGATATCCAGAAGCTCCCTGTAATTATCCTGATATGTCTGAAAATCATCCTGCAGAAGAATATTATTGATATATCCGCTTTCGATCATGGGCACAACTGTCTCCAGTTTTTCACGGATACGGAGATCATCGCTTCGCTTCTGTCTTGTGGAATCTACCTTTTCCATAGCTTTGGAGCATATTTCCAGAATCACCTTTTTGTTTACCGGCTTGGTAAGAAATTCCATAACTCCAAGATTTACCGCTTCCTTGGCATAATTAAATTTATCATAGGCTGTAATGATCACAAAGACCACAGATCTGTTAAATTTCTGAATTTCCCGGATTGCCTGGATTCCACTTAAGCCCGGCATCTGAATGTCCATAAAGCAGATATCCGGCGGATATTTCTCCGCCTCCTCCACAACCACACGGCCTGTCTTGGCTGTATGGATCTCACATTCATTTCCATAGTTGGAACTTATAATATTTTTCAGGGATTCCAGCATGATCCCCTCATCATCAGCAATCAGGATTCTGTACATTTTTTTCGCTCCTCTCCAGAGGAATATTGATCACTACCTCTGTTCCCATTCCTTCACCTTCACTGTATATTTCCATTAATCCGTCCCGCTCATAATACAGTTCCAGACGGCTGATCACATTATTCATTCCGATTCCCGTGGAATCACCCTCGCCTGAACTGCTGTGGACTTTTTTTGACAGTACTCTTTGTATCTGTTCTCCGGTCATGCCCAGTCCGTTATCCCGAACACTGATCTCAATATGGTCGTTCCATTTCTCCACACTGAGATCAATATGTCCTTCCCAATCTATATTCCGGATTCCATGATTGACTGCGTTTTCCACAACCGGCTGCAGGATCATACTGGGAACACGTACATTTTCCACATCACATTCCACTTTTTTTGAAAAATGGATGTCCCCGGCAAACCGTACATTCAGAATATAAATGTAATTGTCCACAGCCTCCAGTTCTTCCTCCAGTGTGGCATCTTCCTCACCCTTCTTTACATTGTAGCGAAAAAAATCTGCCATCTTTTCCACAAAGATACTGGTTTTTTCTGCATCCTCCATCATTGCAAGCTGTACTCCTGCATTCAGGGAATTAAAAAGGAAATGCGGGTTGATCTGAGACTGGAGATACTTAAGCTGTGCCTCCTTGAGATGTGTTTCCATCAAAAGCTCCCTCTCTATCATCTGCTGTTCTTTTTCCATGCTAGCCTTTGTCCTGGCAATGTAAAGACCAAGATTATCCACCATGGTATTAAAGGCTCTTGTTACCATTCCAAGCTCATCCCTGGAATCTGCTGGGGGCATCTTTACATTAAAATTCCCCTGACCTACCAGCTGTGCAGTTTCTGCCATATTAGTCAGCGGCAGGAACATCTCCCTTGTTGCCATGATCAGAAGGAACATTCCACAGATCACCACCAGAAGCATGATCATCATATTACTGATCTCCAGATATCTCATAACCGCCCGGAGAGCTGCATAAGTCTGGGAATTTTCTTTAAAAAGCTGCTTGTTCAGCTCATCCATAGAACTCTGGATATAACTGTAAAGCTCCAGACTTTCATCATATTCCTGCTTATATTTCTCCACATTCCTGCCTCTCTTGGCAGCTACAGTTCCTGCGGTACAGGAAAGATATGATTCCGACATCTTACGTATCTTCTTCTCCAGAAGTTTTACGGAATCATCAATATTCCGTTCATTTAACTTCTCCAGCTCCTGCCTGTATTTCGCCTCATTCTGATAATAATCCATCAGTGCCTGAGAGTTTTTTACCTTCAGATACTGGTACATACTGTCCTGCACATCGTCAAAAACCTGCCCAAGCTCTGTGATCTGGGCATTGCTGGCATACACATCATCCATCTCCTGCATGGAGTTGTTGATCCGCGCATAAAACAGCATGTTGATGCTGAACAGTAAAACTGCCAGCACGCCAACCTCGATCATGATCTTGCTTACAAGAGAAAAGTCACTCCAACGGATCTTTTTCATCTGTGACTGCCTCCCTCCTCATCTTCTCCACTGCTGTTCTGTCAAGAAAATTAATGTCTACGTTGTAGAAAGAATTGGTTCTTCCATCTTCTATATAGCTGGTAACTGCCTCCACACTGTACTGTCCCAGCTGGGTCGTGTCCACATCACAGGTAACTGAAATAACACCTTTTTCAACTGCCGCCAGAATATCCTCAGATGTATAATAACCAATGATCTTCACTTTTCCTGCAAGGTTGAAATCCAGAATTGCCTGTCTTGCACACTCCGTTGTCTCCTCATCCATACACACAAGGATATCCGGAACATTCCGCTTCTGCTGAAAAATATCAGTAACTGCCTCCTCTGTTTCAAAGGTTCCTGTTGACAGAAGATTCCTTCCCTTGATCTCAATATCCTCAGAACCAGCTGCCATCTTCACCGCATTGCTGATCTGAGTGTATATCTGACTTTCGTTCATATCATCAATGTCCCGTTTCTGCAGGATCAGGATCTTCTTCGTGTTCTCATCCACGTATTTGGCAACAATTTCCCCGTAAGCCATGCCAAGCTGATAATCGCTGACTCCCACAAAGCTCTGGCGGCGGCTGTGCACCGCATCACTCATGACTGTAACCACCGGTATTCCGTTTCTTACTGCAGTATCGATTGCTTCTTCCAGACCGGCTTCTCCATTATACTGCAGGATAATACCATCCGCCTTGGCCGCAATGCTCATATTCATATAATCAAGTTTATCATAGGATGTTTCTCTGTCCGGCCCCATGATCTCAATCAGTACATTATTGGGAGCTGCTTTTTTCTTCGCACTGTCATATACTGCCTGCCAGAACTGGGAATCGGGGCTGTCCACGATCATGTCGTACTGGTATTTATATATTTTCTCTTCCTGTTTATCCAACCCTGCTTTTTCACTGATTCCTCTGTAATAGGATTCTCCTGTCACATAAGTAAGTACTATCACGGCAGCAAAGATCAGCAGGATACAAACTGATTTTTTCTTCATAGTACACTCCGTTCTGTTCCGCAAAATATTCCAGATCCAGTTTATCATAATTTCACAGAAAAGTCACTGTTTAACATGGATTTTCTGTGCACTTTCATGTTATATTAATAACTATAACCTTGCCAAAGGAGGCCGCAAGACATGACAAACGCAACCAAGCTTGCCCTGGAAGAATCCCTGAAACATCTGCTTCTTAAGAAGCCTTTAGATAAGATCACCATCAACGACCTGACTACAGACTGCGGGATCAGCCGCATGACTTTTTACTATCATTTCAAGGATATCTATGATCTTGTGGAGTGGTGCTGTCTGGAAGATGCCAGAATTGCCCTTCAGGGCAAAAAAACCTCTTCCACCTGGCATGAAGGGCTTCTGCAGATCTTTGATGCCGTGATGGAAAACAAGCCGTTTATCTTAAATGTATACCGCTGTGTGGGACGGGAACAGATCGAGAATTATCTGTTCCAGCTTACCTGCGATCTTCTTATGGGCGTGGTAACAGAAAAATCAAAAGACATCCCCATCACGGATGAACAGAAAATTTTTATCGCAGATCTGTATAAATACAGCTTTGTAGGGATCATGCTGGACTGGATCAAAAACGGCATGCGCGAAGATTATCGCGAAATCGCAGATGATACCGCAACCGTACTGTACGGAAGCATCGACAACGCCATCCGCAATTTTGCCGCCAGAAACAAAACAGCAGAAATGCATACAGAATAAAAACTTATCAAAACAGACATAATGATAAAAAACTGAACACTTTCGGTATTTTGTAAATAGAATCTTTTTTCCGGATGGGCTATCATATCCTCAACAGCAACAAAGAACAGTTAATCCGATACAAACAGGTATCTCATTTACGAAAGGTGGATGTCATATGTCAGATAAAAAAGGATTCATGGGACTTGCAGCACTTGCGGCAGCCGGAGCCGGCGCAGCCATGCTGATGAAAAAAACAAGAGAGATCAACGAAGAGGAAACCCTCCATGTGAAAGAAACTACTGCAAACTACCGCAACACCGAGCGTGGAAAGCATGACAAAAACAGCAAAGGGATTTATTATTCCAACGGTAACTACGAAGCCTTTGCCCGTCCGGAAAAACCGGAAGGTGTGGACGACAAGCATGCCTACATTGTAGGAAGCGGTCTTGCTTCCCTGGCTGCTGCATGCTTCCTGGTAAGAGACGCACAGATGCCAGGTGATCATATCCACATCCTGGAAGCCATGGATATTGCCGGCGGTGCCTGCGATGGAATCTTTGATCCGTCCAGAGGCTATATCATGCGTGGCGGTCGTGAGATGGAAAACCATTTCGAGTGCCTGTGGGATCTTTTCCGCAGTATTCCTTCTCTTGAAAAACCGGGTGCTTCTGTTCTGGACGAATTCTACTGGCTGAACAAGCACGACCCGAACTATTCTCTCTGCCGTGCAACCGTCAACCGTGGACAGGATGCACATACCGACGGAAAATTTAACCTGAGCCAGAAGGGCTGCATGGAGATCATGAAGCTGTTTATGACAAAGGATGAGGATCTTTACGATAAAACCATCGAAGATGTATTTGATGATGAAGTGTTTGATTCCACCTTCTGGCTGTACTGGAGGACCATGTTCGCATTTGAAAACTGGCACAGTGCTCTGGAGATGAAGCTTTACTTCCAGCGTTTTATCCACCACATTGCAGGTCTTCCGGATTTCAGCGCCCTGAAATTCACCAAGTACAACCAGTACGAATCCCTGATCCTTCCCATGAAAAAATATCTGGAGGATGCAGGTGTTGACTTCCAGTTTAATACTGAGGTCACAAACGTGATCTTTAATTTTAAAGATGGCAAAAAGATCGCCACTGCTATCGAATGCAAGGTAAAAGATGTGGAGCAGGGCATCCTTCTTACAGAAAATGATTATGTTTTCGTCACTAACGGAAGCTGTACAGAGGGCACGATCTACGGCGACCAGAACCATGCACCAAACGGCGATGCGGAGGTCCGTACCAGTGGCGTTTGGTCTCTGTGGAAAAATATCGCAGCTCAGGATCCGTCATTCGGACATCCGGAGAAATTCTGCTCAGACATTTCCAGAACAAACTGGGAATCCGCTACTGTCACCACTTTGGATGACCGTATTATCCCTTATATCACCAATATCTGCCAGCGTGACCCACGTACCGGCAAGGTTGTTACCGGTGGTATCGTAAGCTGCCAGGATTCCAAATGGCTCTTAAGCTGGACCATCAACCGTCAGGGACAGTTCAGGGAACAAGATCCGAAGAAGGTCTGTGTATGGGTTTACGGATTGTTCACCGATGTTCCCGGTGATTATATCAAGAAGCCGATGAAGGATTGTACCGGTAAGGAAATTACCGCCGAGTGGCTGTACCACCTGGGTGTTCCGGTAGATCAGATCGACGATATGGCAGAAAACAGCGCTGTCTGCGTTCCGACCATGATGCCGTACATCACCGCCTTCTTCATGCCGCGTACCAAAGGTGACCGCCCGGATGTTATCCCGGATGGCTGTGTAAACTTTGCATTCCTGGGCCAGTTCGCGGAAACTCCTCGTGATACCGTATTCACAACAGAATATTCCGTACGTACTGCAATGGAGGCTGTATACGGACTTTTCGGTGTAGACCGTGGGGTTCCGGAAGTATGGGGAAGCGTTTACGATATCCGTGAGCTTCTGGACAGCAGTGTGAAGCTGATGGACGGAAAATCCCCGCTGGAGATCCAGCTGCCAGGGCCGCTGAATGCACTGAAGAAACCACTTCTGAATGTTGTGAAGGGTACTGTGATTGAGAAAGTACTGCGGGATCATGATGTGCTGAAAGATTATATGTAAGATATACAGCCTGCCAGGCAGATATTCTCAATCCGAAAATTAAGATTTGAAAACAGTAACAGAGCCTCCGATTCTATTCGTGCAGCAATCCCCCGGAAATACTTCTCGCGCGGTATTTCCGGGGGATTATTTTATTTTCTGATACTTATTTTCCCAGTGTTTCATTCATACTTCCGGAACGGAAGCCCTGAAGATCCAGAGTCACGTAAGAAAATCCCAATGTGCGGAATTTCTCTGTGATCTTTGTTCTTGTTTCATTATCTGCAATTTTCAGGATCTCTTCTTCCGGAACCTCGATCCTTGCCATGGTACCGTGGATGCGAACACGGAACTGATGGAATCCCAGATCCATCAGAAACTGCTCGGCCTGATCTACCATGTGAAGCTTCTCCTCGGTAATGGTCTCACCGTATACAAATCTGGAAGCAAGACAGGCAAAAGATGGCTTGTTCCAGGTTGGAAGATTCATGTCTTTTGATAGCTCCCGGATCTCTTCTTTATAGAGGCCTGCTTCCTGGAGCGGACTGCGGACCCCAAGCTCCTGGATAGCCCTTTTTCCCGGACGGTAGTCGCCCAGATCATCCATGTTGGAGCCTTCCACGATCATGTTCATATGGCGCGCCTTTACAGCTTCCCAAAGTCTGGTAAAGATGGCTTTTTTGCAGATATAGCAGCGGTCCGGCGGATTCTGACGGAACCCCGGGATGTCGAATTCGTTGATCTTGCATATCTCCTGGCAAATGTGATTTTCCTGGCAGAAATCTTGCGTTTCTTTCAGTTCTCTGTCGGTGAAAGAGCATGGACATGCGGTAATGGCCATAGCTTTGTCACCAAGTGTTTCCTGTGCAGCTTTCAGCAAAAATGTGGAGTCCACTCCACCGGAAAAAGCTACGGCTACACTTCCCAGAGAACGGAGGATTTCCTGGAGTTTTCTGTATTTTTTTTCAAGTGTGATGTTATCTATTGCTGGCATATGTTCTGTCACCTCGTAATTTGTAAAATCTTATTTTTGCCGGATCCGAATCTGTAATTTTCAGATCTGTTCTTATTGACATGCTCTTGCAATGCTATGTGTGTATTCTTTATTGTAAACGATACCTTTTTGCCATACAAGTATTTTTCTACCTGACAGATGTACTATGAAATTTATTAGTATCCTCTCTGTTTCCAAATATAATAAGACCGGAAATACAGCATATGCCATACTTCCAGTCTTTCTTTTTACAGTTATTACATTTCGATCACATCAAGATCATCCGGAACAAACAGATTTCCGTGATAATACTCTCTGCCTTCTGCTCCGTAAAGCTCTTTACGTTTCTTAATGTTCTTATCCTCTGTGTGATACAGGACAAGATTCTTAACTCCAAGGTTCTCAGCCAGCTCACTGGCATCCTTAACTGTGGAGTGATGCTTCTCATATGGATTGAAGATATCACGCTGTCCATACAGACAGAATGCTTCGTGGAACATCCAGTCGCTGCCTTTTGCGTATTTCTCTTCACATTCATTGTATGGCTCGTCTCCGCAGCAGGTAAGCACCTTACCGCCGTCGTAGATCATCTGGAAACCGAACTGTTTCGCCTTGGTGGAACCGATATCAAAGAAGGTCACTTTCTTATTAAGAATTGTTTTTTTCTCGCCGTCTTTTACCTCGATCAGATGAAGTCTGTCACCGATGTACTGTGTCTCCTTCTTATTCAGAAGCTTAAATGCCATGTCTTTGAGAAGTCCGATCACTTCATCATGAGCATAGATGTTTGCCTCGCCCTGATAAGTGCCTTTTTTCATGTTCTGGCAAATGATGCGGATCACCCACACGATCCCCATGATATGGTCTACGTGCTTATGTGTAACAAAGATCTCATGAACATCCATCAGATCAACGCCTGCCTTCTTCAGCTGGGAAAGCACTGTATTTCCGCCGCCTCCGTCAACCAGAAAATGGCCGTACTCATCGCTGAGCACGAAACATGTATTGTAGCACTCTGTTACCAGTGCGTTACCTGTTCCAAGCATGGTTAATTTCATTCTGTTCTCCTCCTGTATAGCCCTGGTCATCAAACATTCAGCCACCCACCATTCTGCTCTCTGACACTCTGACCGGCTGTCTCTGGTCATATTACAGACAAATATACAACCGTTTAATTTTTTGTTTTCTTATTTTTTCTGTGTTTTTCGTGTCCAATGATAACATTATGAAGAAATATTTTCAATAAGATCCATTCATTTTCATAGCAGAAAAATCAATCCACAAATCTTCATATATTCCTGTTTTCACAGAATCCAGTCCGGTGCTCCCTTGCATCCTCTGTCATCCAGTTTATCTGCATCGCAGATAACAGAAATATATAATATATGGATCCTGTACAAAAACAGGAGCAGTCACATGGCGTACCATGTCTGCTCCTGTTTTATATTTTTGTTATTCCAGCATCTCTATCTCTGTCTCAAAATACTGCTCCTGAAACTGAACCTGTTCCATGATCTCCTGTGCTGTCATAGTCATATCTTCCGGCACTGCCACCCATTTGTCTTCCACATCATTGAGACGATGGATGATGGCAATCACTTTTCCTGTAAATTCTTTTACCGGGTGATCGATTCCCAGAACGTAAACGTCCTGTTCCTCACCGTCCGGAGCGATGATTCCTTCGATGTAGCCGCAATTTACCGGATAAAAAAGCTCTTTGTGTTCCGGATGATAACTGTTCATTGGACGGTCGATCATGATATGTACAAGCTGGCCTGGAGTCGGTTTCTTCTTTTCATAAATCATCTGCTTCATTTATATTCCTCTTTAAGCACATACAATAAATTAACAGATTTTTCTATTATGCCAGTAAATCGAAGATTTTTATTTCAATCCGTTCTTCGTTTTACCATATCTCAGACTCTACAGCCGCACGCTCAATGCCAAGACCTTTCATATACCGATCCATAAATGCGTTGAATCCTTTCACACCTTCAGCTTCCGGCGCAAGTGTACTGCCTTCGTTTCCTTTGAAGACATTCTCATCCAGGAAGTCTGCAAGGTCTTCACCATCTTTTTTGTTGATCAGATAGGAAGCCAGAAGTGCGATTCCCCAGGCTCCGCCTTCTCCTGCTGTGGACATTACAGATACCGGTGCATCTACCGCATCTGCAAGAATCTGCTGGCCGACACCCTTTGTCTTAAAGAGGCCGCCGTGGCCCAGAAGCTTATCGATCTTTACATGCTCCTGATTCAGAAGGATATCCAGACCTACACGCATGGCGCCGAGGCAGGTGTAAAGATTATTTCGCATAAAGTTTGCCAGTGTAAATTTGCTCTCAGGAGAACGTACAAACAGTGGACGTCCCTCTTCAAAGCCGGTCATATGCTCGCCGGAGAAATAGCAGTAGGAAAGAAGTCCGCCACAGTCCGGGGCGCCTTCCATGGCTTTGTTATAAAGAGTTCCGAACAGTTTGTTCATATCTACTTCCATGCCCATAGCTTCTGCAAATTCCTTAAACACATTTACCCATGCGTTCAGATCCGAAGTACAGTTGTTGGAATGTGCCATGGCAACCGGATCTCCTGCCGGAGTGGTAACCATGTCGATTTCTTTATACGGTTTGGAAAGTGCCTTCTCCAGGACGATCATGGCAAATACAGATGTTCCCGCAGAAACATTTCCGGTACGCCGACGGACACTGTTTGTGGCAACCATACCGGTTCCTGCGTCTCCCTCAGGCGGACACATCGGGATTCCAGCTTTCAGCTTTCCACTTACATCCAGAAGCTTTGCGCCTTCCTCAGTAAGAACTCCTGCATCCTGACCTGCCACCAGAGCTTTCGGCATAATATCGCGAAGCTTCCATGGGAAACCATAAGGTGCAACCAGTTCATCGAACTTCTGAACCATCTCCTCGTTATAGTCCTTCGTTTCACTGTCGATCGGGAACATACCTGCCGCATCACCGATACCAAGCACTCTTTTTCCGGTGAGTTTCCAGTGCACATAGGCTTCCAGAGTGGTGATATAATCGATATCTTTTACATGCTCCTCACCGTTAAGGATCGCCTGATACAGGTGTGCGATGCTCCATCTCTGAGGGATATTGTAATGGAAAAGCTCTGCCAGCTTCTCAGAGGCTTCTCCTGTGATGTTGTTTCTCCAGGTACGGAACGGGACCATCAGCTCTCCCTCTTTATTAAACGGCATATAGCCATGCATCATGGCACTGACACCAAACGCACCTACGCTTGTAAGCTCCACTCCATATTTTTTCTGAACATCTTCTGCCATATCCTGGTAACTGCCCTGGAGACCTTTCCAGATCTCCTCCAGGCTGTATGTCCAGATACCATCCACATACTGGTTCTCCCATTCATAGGCTCCGGATGCGATGGGCTGGTTCTTATCGTCCACCAGAACTGCCTTGATCCTTGTGGAACCAAACTCAATACCAAGAGCCGTGCGATTCTCAAGAATTGCTGTTTTTGTCTCATTTAATCCCATTGTAAAAAACCTCCCGTATTATTTGCTGAAATACATGCTGTTCCATCTCAGCTCATTCTGCAGATTCCGGATCGTTGTATCGCCATCAATATAAACCGCTTCAATCCCCATAGCTGCTGCCCAGTCACCCATCTGCTCTGCAGTAAGGTCATAGGTAAATGCAGTGTGATGTGCGCCGCCGGCAAGGATCCATGCTTCTGCTGCTGTGGAAAGATCCGGCTTCGGTGTCCAGAATGCAGTACCTACCGGAAGTGCAGGCATCGGCTTCTCTGTTTTCTTACACTCAACCTCATTGATCAGCAGACGGAAACGGTCACCAAGGTCAACCAGGGATGTTGCGATTCCAGGACCTGTCTTAGAAGTAAATACCAGTCTTGCAGGATCTTCACGATCTCCCATGGAAAGCGGGCATACACGCATGCTGACCTTGCCATCAGCAACGGATGGGCAAACCTCCAGCATATGTGCCTCAAGGATTCCCTCTTTACCCGGTACCAGGTTATAAGTGTAGTCCTCCATAAAGGAAGTACCCCTGGCGTCCTTTTTTCCTGCTGCCATGATCTTCATCAGGCGAACCATAGCTGCTGTTTTCCAGTCACCCTCGCCACCGAAGCCATAGCCTTTTTCCATCAGTCGCTGGATCGCAAGTCCCGGAAGCTGCTTCAGGGAGCCCAGATCACCAAAGTGTGTTACGATAGCCTGATAATTTTTCTCCTCGAGGAAGCGCTCAAAACCGATCTCGATCCCTGCCTGGACTGCTACATGCTTCTTAAATTCCTCAGGGTCACGTCCATCCAGAATCATATCGTATTTATTATAATATTCTTCTACCAGAACATCAATATCTCCCTGGCTTACATCCTGAACATATTCTGCGATCTCATTAACCGGATAAGCATCGATCTCCCATCCGAATTTCATCTGAGCCTCAACCTTATCGCCCTCTGTTACGGCTACGTTTCTCATGTTATCCGCAACACGGCATACACGGATATGGCTGCTTTCCATGATACCAACTGCAGTACGCATCCAAGATGCCAGACGCTCCTGGACCTTTTTGTCTGCCCAGTGTCCTGCAATGACCTTACGCTCGATTCCCATTCGGGTTACCATATGGCCAAACTCACGGCCACCATGTGCGGACTGGTTCTCATTCATAAAGTCCATATCAATGGTGTCATAGGGAATCTCCACATTGAACTGTGTATGAAGGTGACACAGCGGTTTACGATACTCTTTGAGACCAAGGATCCAGGATTTTGCCGGGGAAAATGTGTGCATCCATGCGATCACGCCGGCACAATTTTCATCTGCATTGGCATCATTAAAGGTTTTACGGATCAGCTCATTTGTGATCAGCGTTGGTTTCCATACAACCTCAAACGGAAGTACGCCGGATTTATTCAGCTCCTCTACGATGATCTTGGAATGCTCGGCTACCTTGCGGAGACACTCATCTCCGTAAAGATCCTGTGAACCTGTGCAAAACCAGAATTTATAATCTCTTCCTGTTTTCATGTGAAAGATCCTCCTTAAAATAAAATTAATATCATATGCATAACATTCCTGAAAATCTGCAGCCCATTTCTGCTGTCAACATGCGTCCGATCTTCTGAAATGTTATAAGGCTCTCTGTAAGCTATATTGCTTCATTCTCTAATAAAACGATCTGATAAAACGGTTATGTATCTGTGCTCATGCCCCTGCTTTCACGCTGCTGCCCCGTATGATCAGTTCCGGACGGATCATACGTTCTACGGTACTTTCTTCATCAGGCACACCGCCTAACTTTTCCAGGAGAAGCTTTGCCGCCATCTCTCCCAGTTTTTCCTGGGGATGGGTGATGGTGGTAATGCCCCGTCCCTGTCTTGCATATAGTGAATTATCATAGCCGGTTACCGCAACATCTTCCGGGATCTTTTTTCCCTGACGTTCCAGTTCTTCCATGACCTGGACAGCGATCTGGTCGTTGTAACATACAATTCCCTCCGGAAGACAGTTCTGTCGGACCATGTTCCGGACCATAAGTGCCGGTTTTCTGCGCCGATCCTCTGTATGAAACCAGACCACCTTATCCGGATCATAGGCAATTCCATGCTCCTGCAAAGCCTTCACATAACCCTTATGCCGTTCGATTCCCTGACGGTCATCTGCCTTGAAAAATCCTGCAATGTTACGTCTGCCAGAATCCAGGAGATGCTTTGTAACAAGATAACCGCCACCTGCATCATCCATGAGGATATGGGGTTTTTCCTGCATCTCCGTATACAGTCCCTGGATAAAAATATATGGGATCTGATACTTGTCCAGTGTTTCATACAAGCTTACATGTCTGCACAACACCTCGCTTTTGCTTGGTTCAATGATCAATCCGTCAATTCCCTTACTGATCAGCTCTTCCAGGAATCTTGCCTCCTTCTGACGGCTGTTTCCTGTATTTTTGAGGATGATACTGTACCCATTATCGGACAGCACCTCATCGATCCCCTGGATCAGCCTTGGAAAAATATAATCCGAGATATATGTAGTCACCACTGCGATGTTTCCGCTCCCGTGGATCTGACGGAGCACATCCGCACAGAAAGTTCCCTTTCCCTGAAAGGATTCTATGTATCCATCTCCTGCCAGGATCCCCAGAGCCTTTCGCACCGTATGCCTGCTCAGCCCATAGCGTACACTGAGCTGGTTTTCAGAGGGAAGCTTCTCACCCGGACGGATCTTTCCGGAAAGAATGTCTGTTTTCATTTCTTCCATCAGTGCATAATATTTTGCTTTTCCGTTTTCTGCCATAAGCTCCTCCCTTCGTTTGTATTTTGATCTGTATTTATTCTGTTCGTTTCATCTGTAATTATTTTATAACTTGTATATACATGCAAACAAGTTGTTTTTATTATTTATCAAAAGTTCCATATAAAGAAAGGCCGGAACACCCTCTCCATTCTGGTGTTCCGGCCTTTCTATGCCGCCTTGCATATTTATTTCAAAGTTTTTGCTGCCTTCCGATCATTTCCTGCCTTAGCGGTACATCTTCATATAATCCCCATGTGCCTCGATCAGCTCATCGCACATTGCCTGGATGTCTTTGATGTTCAGCTCTGCACCTGTGTGCGGGTCCATCATGGCTGCCTGATAGATTTTCTGGCGGTCTTTGGTCACTGCTGCCTCAATAGCAAGGAGCTGCGGGCTGACATTGGATGAATTCATAGCTGCCAGCTGTGTAGGAAGCTTGCCCACTTTTACCGGATGTACACCAGTTCCGTCGATATAGCATGGAACCTCTACGCAAGCATCCGACGGAAGGTTATCGATGTAACCGTTGTTAAGAACATTTCCACCGATCTTGTACGGTGTGTTTGTAACAACAGCCTCCATGATATAAGAAGCATACTCTTTACTTCTCTCATGGCCGATCTTGCCATCCTTGAGGATATCCTCGCGCTCTTTTTCCCAGCCCTCGATCTGTTTGATACATCTTCTCGGATATTCGTCAAGCGGAATATTGAACTCCTCGATCATATCCGGATATTTGGATTTAATGAAGAACGGATTATACTCTGCATTGTGCTCACTGGACTCTGTGCAGTAGTATCCAAGATGACGAATGTACTCGTAACGTACCATATCCTCATGCTTCTCGCCGGAGGTATTCTTCTCCTCGGCGATTCTGCGGATCTCCGGGTACAGGTCGTTTCCGTCTTTGTCATGGATCTCAAGAAGCCATGCCATGTGGTTGATACCTGCGATCAGCTCGGTACGTCCCTCAAGCTTGTCTTCCATTCCCATTCCCTCAAGAAGTTTCTGGGAGCAGACCTGAACGCTGTGGCAGAGACCTACGGTGCGGATCTTTGTAAAACGCTGCATATAGCCGGTGAGCATTGCCATAGGGTTGGAGTAGTTCAGGAACAGAGTGTTCGGGCAGACCTCTTCCATATCCCGTGCGAACTCTTCCAGAACCGGAATGGTACGAAGTGCACGCATGATACCACCAATTCCCAGGGTATCTGCGATAGTCTGTTTGATGCCGTATTTCTTCGGGATCTCAAAGTCTGTTACTGTACATGGCTCATAGCCTCCTACCTGAATGGCATTGACTACGAAGTCTGCATCACGAAGTGCATCTTTACGGTTCTCAGCACCGAGATATGTTTTGATCACTGCGCGATCCTCATTTACGTTGTGGTTGATGGCACTTAAGATAATCCTGGAATCCTCCAGTCTCTTCTCGTCGATATCATAAAGTGCGATCTCGCTCTCGCGAAGTGCCGGTGTGCACATACAGTCGCCAAGTACATTTCTTGCGAAAACCGTGCTTCCAGCTCCCATGAATGTAATTTTGATCATGTTCGTTTCCTCCTGTTTCCTTTGTTGGGTCTCTTATCCGGAATTCTTGTATTTTTCTTTGAAATTCCTGATTTTCTGCTATTTTTGCGGTGCAGTCCCGCTTCGTTTTCTTTGTGATCTTATCATACTACCAGAAACTTGTTTAAAATATGTACTTTGATGTTAATAATTGTTGTTTTGTTGCATGAGATACCTGGAAGTAATTTTCTATAACATTTCTTATGACATAAAAAACTCTCTGCCCGATACCAGAATTTTATATATTCTGGCACAGACAGAGAGTTTTTTTCTTCGTGAAATATATCACAGAATCAGTCCTCAGATTCCGTATAATCCCCTTTTTTCCCCTTCACTACAAGTTTTCTCTTTTCTTCCTTGTATTCTCTCGGACTTCTTCCTGTTCTTGCCTTGAATACCTTGGAAAAAGCCAGCGGATCTCCATACCCTACTTTTGCAGCTACTTCACTGACCTGAATATCTCCGTTTTTCAGAAGAGTCTTTGCCTTCTCGATGCGAAGATTCATAAGATATTCCTGCGGCGAGCATCCGAGGCTTTTTTTAAACGAGCTGGTAAGATAGCTCCGGTTGACACCAATGCGGTCTGCCAGCTCATTGATCTTCAGACGCTTGTCAAAGTTGGCTGCAATGTAATCCACTGCCTGCTCCACATAAACGGAATTGGGATATCTGTGGGATGGAAGAAGCTTGCCTTCTCTCAGACATGCATCCCGGTTATCTGTGATCAGGTCAGAAAAAAGAAGCAGCAGAAGTCCGTTCCGTTTCAGCTCATTTTCAAAAACGAGCTTGTTGGTCTGGACCATTGCATCAATATATTTTGCAGCATTTTCCATACAGTGGATCCTTCGGACCGGATTTTCCCGGCTGAAGCCGCTTACATGGATCACTTCCTCCGCAGTCATTCCCTCAAATCCTACCCAGCGATATGTCCAGGGATTGTCCATGTCTGCCTCATACCAGGCCTCCACACTGGATGGGATCAGAAATGCTTCTCCACCTGTCAGATGATACTGATGGCCATCCATCTCAAAAACTCCGCTTCCGGATTCCACGATATGAAGTACATGAGAGATCCTGTTATTTGGTCCAAATCGATGTCCCGGATCGCATTTTTCCCATCCACAATAAGTAAGACAGAGATCCACCGCACCTTTCTTTAAATTCTCCAGACATTTAAAGCTGTCCGAGCTTGTAAAACCAACTGTATGAAGCAACTTGTCACCTCCCTGATGTCATATATTATGTTTCTGCCTGTGAGCTGCTTCGCCACCCAATAACAGGCCGCCATATCCGGCGGCCTGTTATTTTTCTGGTCAGGCGAATGTTTTTTCTGCAGATAATTTTTATTCCATCATTTACAGAAATCAGTCCTCTGCTTCAATTGTATACAATACAGAATGGAAATCACCGTTTGTCTTATTGCAGTAGTCACGATCAACCGGGATTCCTGCATACATCAGCTCATTTCCGTAAGCTTTCAGGCACTTATCTTCCCATTTTACTTTGTAAAGCTGATCCTCGTCAAGACCCTTGAAGCGCAAACGCATCCAGGAAGCATTGACCTTGTTCAGTCTTTCATAGTATCCGGCAACTGCCTGTTTTTTGTCTCTGGAAACAACCATCCATGCAGTATCATTTCCTTCGAACGGGCTTAAGATACGGTAGAAATCACCCTCCACCTGGATCAGGTCACGATGTTCCTTCATGAATTCCACCTGTGCCTTTACCTCTTCGATCTCTTTGGCACTTAAAAGGTTCAGATCCAGCTCATAGCCAAAGGTTCCGAAATATGCCACATTTGCTCTTGTGGAAAGCGGTGTGGTACGGTGCAGCTGATGATTCGGTACTGCTGATACATGAGATCCCATGCTGACGATCGGATAAACAAAGGAGGTACCGTACTGGATCTTTTCTCTCTCAGCTGCATCGGTATCATCACTGGTCCATGTCTGCGGTGCAAAATACAGCATTCCCGGATCAAATCTTGCTCCGCCGCTTGCGCAGGATTCAAAGAGGATATCCGGAAATCTCTCTGTCAGTCTTGTATACAGCTCATATACACCAAGGATATATTTATGCATAGTCTTGCCCTGATCTGCTGCAGATGCGCCGCGGCTGAAAGGCTCGGACATGTAGCGGTTCATATCCCATTTAATGTAGGAAATGGAAGATTCCTCGATAACCTTGGAGATGGAATCATAAATAAAATCCACAACCTCAGGTCTGGAAAAATCAAGAACATGCTGATGTCTTGAGTGGGACTCAAAACGGTCCGGTGCTCCGATGAGCCAGTCCGGATGTGCTCTGTAGCAGTCGCTGTTCTTGTTTACCATCTCAAGCTCTACCCAGAGGCCGAATTTCAGGCCCATCTCCTCGATCTTGCGGGAAAGTCCGGAAATTCCGTTTGGAAGCTTATTCTTATTTACAAACCAGTCGCCAAGGCCCTGGTAATCATCGTTTCTGGTTCCGAACCATCCGTCATCCAGAACGAAAAGCTCTACCCCAACCTCTTTGGCTTTTTTTGCAATATTGAGGATTTTTTCCTCATCAAAATCAAAATAGGTTGCCTCCCAGTTATTAAGAAGGATCGGGCGTGCATGATTTCTCCATTTTCCGCGCATCAGGCGGTCACGGTACAGTCTGTGGTAAGCCTGGCTCATTCCGTTTAAGCCCTTATCGCTGTATACCATAACGACCTCCGGAGTCTGGAATTCCTCATCTCTGGAAAGCTCCCAGGAAAATCCCTGTGGATTGATTCCCATCATAACTCGTGTCATCTCGTAGGTGGAAACCTCGACCTGTGCAAGGAAGTTGCCGCTGTACACAAAGCTGAAGCCGAAAACCTCGCCTGTATCTTCTGTTGTATGAGGACGCTTCAGCGCGATAAACGGATTCTGCTCAGAGCTGGAGCCGGTTCCTGCAAGACTCTGTACAGCCTGTGTACCCATCTCAAGTTTGCGTGTTTTTACATAGCGCTCACGTGCCCACGCACCAGAAAGATGGATCATCTCATAATCCATATCCGGGAACTCCACTGCTGCACTCATCACGTTCTCAAGACGGATCTTCTGATCCCCTTTCTGAACAAGGCGTGCACTTCTGGTGACCGCCGGGTAATCCTCATATACGGAATATGTAAGAACAAGGTCTGTGTCCATCACAGAATCATGAAGTGTAATGTCCAGAGATGTTGCCTCTTCCTCGTTCTCTGTGTAGGTTGCCGGAAGACCGGCAAGCTTCTTCTTGCCGCCGTAAATCTCATGAGAAACATATTTGAAATCTACGATCTCGCTTCCGTTCTCCTGACGAACAGTAAGAGCGGGGCTTCTGAAATCACCGGTTCCGTAAACAGGATACTCCTGTTTGGTATACTGCATGGAAAGAAGTCCCGGTTCCGGAACGCATACAGCCATCAGGGAACGCATGATCTCCTCGTGAAGATAACTGAAATCCTCTTTATCGCGGATAGCTTTTCCATAGTACAGATTCTCCATCTGGCCATTTTCCATGATACAGGTGATGTAGCTTAAATGTTTGTTATAAATGTGGAATGTCTTTGATCCCTCGTGAAATTTGATCGGCATAATTTTCTCCTTTTTTCGTTTACTGCGGATAAAAATATCCGCCTCTTTCCTTAAGAATCATCAAATAACTGTGCATTTTGGCATTTGCTTCGATAAAAATACCGCTGACAATCTCAATAACCAAATCCTCAGTTATATACATTGTCAGCGGTCTTGTATTACCTTATGTAATATTTCTGATTACAGTTTTCCACCGCTGGTAGCAATACCTTCGATAAACTGTTTCTGGAAGATCATGTAGATCACGATCATCGGAATGCAGGCGATCAGAGATGCAGCCATCAGTTCCGGGAATTTGGATACATACTGGCCCTGCATCTTTGCAAGTGCGGAAGAAAGTACCAGCATATCCTTATCTGTATTAACGATCATCGGCCACATCAGGTCTTTGAATGCGAATACAGCTGTGAAAATTCCAAGTGCAACCATACTGGATCTTGTAAGTGGTGCCATGATGTAAAGGAAGGTCTGACCGATGTTACATCCATCAAGTCTGGCAGCCTCCTCCAGATCCTTCGGCAGTCCCATGTATCCCTGTCTCAGAAGGAAAGTACCGAACGCAGTGACCATACCTGGGAATACAAGGGCAAAGATCGTATTCAGCATACCCATCTTGCTGACCATCAGGTACTGCGGGATGATGAAGATCTGTACCGGAACCATCATCTGGAACAGTACAAGACTAAAGCAGAGATCACGACCCTTGAAGTTCAGTCGTCCAAATGCATAACCTGCCATAGTTGCTGTAAGAACCGCACACACTACTCGGAAGAAGATCAGAAGCAGTGTATTCTTGTACAGAAGCAGGAAGTTCATATTATTGATAACAGAAATAAATGCGTCTTTTCTCCATATTTTCGGGAAAATGGTGAAAGGATCTACAGATGTTGCTTCCGTTACAGTTTTAAAAGCTGTCAGGATCATCCAGATAAATGGCACAAGCATCGTTATGGACACAATGATCAGTATGACATGTATTAAAATAGTGGTTAATTTCTTTTTTGTTTCCATACTATCCATGGTTAATCCCCCTTTTTAGTTGTAGAATACCCATTTCTTCTGACCGATCATCTGGAATACTGTCAAGATCATGGTGATAATAAGAAGTACTACTACGATCGTAGCGCCGTATCCCATGTTCTTATTGATAAATGCATATTTATAGAACAGATAAACCAGTGACTGAGTCTTGGTAAGTGCCGGGTTTGACTTGTCAATAACCATATAGATCAGGTCGAATACCTGCAGGGATCCAATTACACGTGTAACAAGTACAAAGAAAATAGTTGGCGACAGAAGCGGAATCGTAATGCTGAAGAATGCATTCACACCTGTAGCTCCGTCAATCTCTGCCGCTTCATAATAATCTCTCGGAATTTCCTGAAGTCCTGCCAGAAAAAGAACCATATTGTAACCGATGATAGACCATACACCGATGATCGCAACGGAAAATACTGCAATTTTCGGATCAGAAACCCAGTTTACATGAACATGGAAAACGTTATTGATAAGACCATAATCAGAGTTGAACAGCCATCTCCATACCATGGCTACCGCTGCCGGAGCTGCTACCATCGGAAGGAAGATGATGGTTCTGTAAATAGAACGGCCCTTCATCTTTCTGTTAAGAAGTACTGCAAGAACAAGTGCGATGACAATGGAAAAAGGAACCTCCACGATCGCATATTTGAATGTGTTGATCAGTGCCTGCCAGATCTCTTTATCTGCAAAAACCTTCTGATAGTTCTGTAAACCGATAAAGATATTTCCTTTACCAAAATCTCCTGTTTTGAAAAAGCTCTGGTAAATAGTCTGGAAGATCGGAATGATGTTCAATACGATCAGTCCGATGGTTGTTGGGAGAATAAACAGCCAGCCCCAGAGGAACTCACTGCGCTCTCTCTTTGTCCGTGCCTGTGACTTGGTAGTTTTAGCCATAAGAATCACTCCTTCTATTCCTTCTATGTATGAGGCCGCTGCACCTGAGTGCGGCGGCCCCTCTCATTACTGCACTTAATTATCGGTGTTTCTTAATGCTTACTCCTCAGCCAGCTTCTCGTTCATCTGATCAGCCATCTGCTTGCAAGCCTCTTCCATTGTGATGTCGCCTGTGTAAACACCTTTAAGAATCTCGTTATCCTCGTTCTCCCATGTTACAGTAGATTTGGAGTATGGACGGATCTCCATGTCATCCATCATGTTCAGATAAGCCTGAAGGTTAAAGTCTGCGGATTTAGCCCATGCATCAGATGTATCTTTGTATGCACTCATTGTAACACCAAGCTCAGCCTGTTTCTCCTGAGCCTCTTTGGATCCGAGGTACTCGATCAGCTGCCAAGCTTCGTCTGTGTGCTCACCGGAAGCAGATGCTGCCCATCCAAGTCCGTTATATAAGGAAGCTCTTCTGCCTGTCTCAGCGTTTTTAGGAAGCTCTACACAATCACAGTTCGCTGCTGTGTACTCGTTCTCTTTAAATGCTGCAAGCATCCAGGAGCCCTGGCATGTCATAGCGATCTTGCCAGCCTCGAAAAGTACGTCCTCGTTGTTCTCGGACATTGTCTCAAGAGACGGGATCACGCCATCCTTGATCCATCCTTCCAGTGTCTGCATAGCTGCGATCGTCTTCTCATCATCCCAGCCGGATTTTGTCTTGTCATCGCTGATGATGTATCCGCCGTTATCATAGATCAGGTTGTAGTATCCGGCCTGGTTGTTATCATTTCTCATTGCGAGACCGTACTGGGAACCATCATCCTTAGTAAGCTTCTTAGCTGCCTCTGTAACATCATCCCATGTCCAGTCAGCTGTCGGATAATCAAGTCCTGCCTCGTCAAATAATGTCTTGTTGTACCAGAGAGCGATGGTATCTATATCCTTCGGTACTGCATAATATTTATCATCGTATGTATACAGTCCCCAGATATCCTCCGGATAGTTCTCCGGATCGATCAGATCGCTGTCTTTGATCTTATCGGTCAGATCAAGAAGCATATCGTTGGACATGTATCTCTGACTCTCGTTGGAGTGCATCCAGAATACGTCCGGAAGGGAACCACCCTGTGCACCGGCCTCAAGCATTGTCCAGTACTCATCCCATTTAACAACGGAAATCTCTGTCTTGATTCCTGTCTTCTCTGTGAAGTCTGCGAGAATTTCTTTGATTCCCGGCTCCTGGTTGGTGTCCCAGATGGATACGGAAAGTGTAACATCGTCACCTTTTGCATATACCGGAACTGCTGTCATTACCATGGCACCTGCTAACAATAATGCTGCTACTCTTTTGAAATTCATAACTTCTTCCTCCTTTTAAATCTTTCTTATTTTCCCTCTTTCTTTTGGTCAGTTTTTATATTTTTTCACGTCCCTGACCGTTGATATTATTATAATTGCACATGGAAAAATGATAAATGGATTATTGTCATTTCAATATGGAAAAATGTTACTTTTTATTCATTTTATCCATTTTTTGTTCATACTTAGTTAATTATTCGTCATTTTTACATGTTTTCTTTCATTTATTACATATATTTTCATATTTTTCACTATTTATGAGCATATTTTGGCACCCATTTATTTCCTTGTAGCAAAACCAACATTTTTACATATCTGTTTTTGTATGTTTTTACTAACTCAGCACATGTATAAATGTCATTTTCCAAAAAACACAATTTTCCTTTCCTAACATAATTCCATGCGTGCCATCATTTTCACATGTGCACGCAAAGTTCCATGTTTTTTTATACAGTCCCATAAACCGTGCTGATACTTATCTGCGTCCCCTCTCTTTACACACAATCAAAAACTATGCTAAGATTAGCTGTATCGGACTTTTCCCATATGGTCTGTTTTCATTTCTACATTTCTATATAAGGAGGTATTTCGTTATGAATCTTTTAAATGAAGATAATGTCGTCCATGTATTTCTCAACAAGCTGGGTGACATCGTGATCGCCAATCTTCTTTTTATTCTCTGCTGCATCCCCGTGATCACCATTGGGCCGTCACTAACTGCCCTTTATCACTGCATGATGCGTACAGTAAAAGGGAATAACAACGGCACAACGAAAACATTTTTCAGAGCTTTTAAGGAAAACTTCAAACAGTCACTGATCATATGGCTGCTGATCCTTGCTGCCGGAACCATGATCATCCTGAATATCCGCTTTCTGCTCCATGCAGAAGGAAGCGCTGCACATATGCTGTTTTATCTTTCTGTGGGGGTTCTGACTTTGCTGATAATTTTTACTTTATACATATTCCCGGTAATCGCAACCTTTGCCAATACACTGGGGGCACTTTGCAGAAATGCATTTCTGCTGGCATTTATGCATTTCCCCACAACGATCGCCATTGCGGTGATCACGATCTTTCCATTGTATATGACATATCTCGATGCAAAGCTGCAGCCACTTTACGCATGCTGCTGGTTTTTCTTTGGATTTGGACTTGTAGCTTTTATAAATTCGATGCTGTTGTATCGATTTTTTAAGAAGCTGCTTCCTCCGGAGGAGGATATTTCGCTTTTGTGATGAAAAGCTTGGGAAAATTGTTATTTATTTAGATATAGTATTTTTAGATATAGTATTTTCGCTTTTCAAAGCGGAGGAAATCTGCGAGGGGGAAAGCACTCAGAGTTGCGAAGCCCGTTTTCAATGCCATTTAGTTAGAACATAGTATTCCAAAAGATTGCAATGTATGGTAAAAAAGAATTATACATTGCAATCTTTTTT
>NZ_WQQD01000102.1:0-218 GCF_018785605.1 Blautia sp. MCC270 | reverse complement strand
GATAAAACTTCACCGTCAGATTCCATCAGACTGGAAACTGAAGTCTGTAACTGTGAGCCGTGAGCCATCCGGGAAATATTTTGCCAGTCTTTTGTTCTGCTGTGAGAACCAAACAGTGGAAAAAAGACCGGCAGAGAGATTTCTTGGGATCGATTTTGCCATGCAGGGAATGTGTGTATTTTCTACAGGAGAAAGAGCCGGGTACCCTATGTTTTACA
>NZ_WQQD01000012.1:13387-73544 GCF_018785605.1 Blautia sp. MCC270 | reverse complement strand
CGAAGGTATTTTTGTCTCCGATGAAATGTAGTCATGTGGCATAGGTAAGCTTTTATTGGATTATATTAAGGATAAAAAAGTCAGCTTACGATTAAATGTATACCAGAAGAATGCCAGAGCAATTTCTTTTTACCAAAGAGAAGGGTTCATTATTCAATGTGAAGATTTGGATGAAGATACTGGTGAAAAAGAGTACACTATGCTATGGAAACGAAAATAGAAATCGGAAGTTGTGGGAATAAAAAAATATGGAATTAAGACTATTGCGCTATTTTCTGACGGTGGCAAAAGAACAGAGCTTTACAAAAGCAGCAGAACAATTGCATATTACCCAGCCAACGCTATCCAGACAAATGGCGGCATTTGAAGAGGAGCTTGGAGTAATATTATTTATTCGAAGCGGGAAGAAAATTTCGCTTACTGAAGAGGGGATTTTATTAAAAAGGCGTGCCCTGGAGATCCTTAATCTTGAGGAAAAAACACTTGAGGAACTGAAAGGAAAAGAAGATGTTGTAGAGGGAAATATAACCATTGGATGCGGTGAATTTGCAGCGGTGGAGACATTGGCGGAGATATGTAAAACATATAAAGAAAAATACCCGCTGGTTCAGATTGTATTGCATACTGCAACAGCAGATGCAGTGTATGAGATGATGAACAAAGGACTTGTAGATATTGCATTATTCATGGAGCCGGTGGACACCGAAGGGCTGGATTATATCCGGATCACAGATTGCGATCACTGGTGTGTTGGAATGCGGCCGGATGATCCGCTGGCAGAAAAAGAGTTTATAAGAAAAGAAGATCTTATTGGAAAACCATTGATCCTGCCGGAAAGAGTAAATGTTCAAAGTGAACTTGCCAATTGGTTTGGAAAAGACTTTTCGAAACTGCAGATTGCATTTACAAGTAATCTTGGAACGAATGCCGGAGTTATGGCAGCAAATGGACTGGGCTATCCGGTATCCATCGAAGGTGCTGCAAAGTATTGGCGGGAGGATATTCTTGTACAGCGAAGAATTTCTCCTGAAATCACAACAAGTACTGTGATTGCCTGGAGACGAAACATTCCATATTCTCTGGCGGTCAGTAAAATGATAGAAGAAATAAATGCTTTTCAGGCATAGAATGGAATTCAATATAAGCATTAGACATAATAAAAATATCAGGTATAAAATAGATGTATAAGAGAAATTCAAATCTTATACATCTATTTTTATACGAAAAATTCGCAAAGAAAGGGGATTTTTATTATGAGTAAAAATTTAGTCGCATTTTTCAGTGCAAGCGGGACAACAAAAAAAGTAGCAGAAATGATTGCAGAGGAAGCAAAAGCGGATTTATTTGAGATTGAGCCAAAAGTTCCATATACAAAGGCTGATCTTGACTGGATGAATAAAAAATCCCGCAGCAGTGTGGAAATGAGTGATAAGAAATACAGACCGGAGATTATGAAGAAAAAGATGGATATGAGTTCTTATGACGAGATCCTTCTGGGATTCCCAATCTGGTGGTATGTAGCTCCGACAATTGTCAATACATTTTTGGAAGCCTATGATTTCAGTGGCAAAAAGATTGTGCTCTTTGCAACATCCGGTGGAAGTGGATTCGGTAATACTGTAAAGGAATTACAGCCATCTGCACCGGATGCGGTTATCACAGAAGGCAGCCTGTTAAACCGTGGAACAAAACAGGAAATCAGTGAGTGGGTAAAATCTTTATAAATAACAGTGCTATGGAGGTATACAGAAAATGGGAAAAATAGTACAGACAGCAGGAAGAAATACACTTGGTGAATTCGCACCGGAATTTGCACATTTTAACGATGATGTACTTTTCGGCGAAAACTGGAATAACCAGGACATCGACGTAAAAACAAGAAGTATCATCACGGTGGTTGCTCTGATGGCTTCCGGAATTACAGATGCTTCTTTAAAATATCATCTTCAAAATGCAAAAAATCATGGTGTAACACAAAAAGAGATTGCCGCAGTAATCACACATGTCGCATTTTATGCAGGATGGCCAAAAGCATGGGCTGTTTTCAATCTTGCAAAGGAAGTGTGGGAGGCAGGTGAAGGAGATTTGCCATACGAAGAGGAAGCGATGCGCGCGCATGCAAAAGAGATGGTATTTCCAATTGGTGCACCAAATGATGGCTTTGCACAGTATTTTTCTGGCAGAAGTTTTCTTGCACCGATTTCCACTTCTCAGGTTGGCATTTTCAACGTGACATTTGAACCCGGATGCAGGAATAATTGGCATATTCATCATGCAAAAAGCGGTGGCGGGCAGATCTTAGTATGTGTAGCCGGCCGAGGGTTTTATCAGGAAGAAGGCAGGGATGCGGTAGAAATGAAACCGGGTGACTGTATTAACATTCCGGTAGATGTAAAGCACTGGCATGGGGCCGCTCCGGATGAATGGTTTTCCCATCTGGCAATTGAGGTGCCGGGAGTGGATTGTTCCAATGAGTGGTGTGAGGCGGTATCGGAGAAAGAGTACGCTGGATTAAGATAAGGAGAGCACTATGGAATACGGTAAACTCGGAAATACAGATATAGAAGTGTCGAAATTATGTGTGGGCTGTATGAGTTTTGGGAAAGCTGGAACCATGCATGACTGGACGTTGGATGAAGCTGAAAGTGAGAATGTTATCAAGCATGCACTTGATTTGGGATATAACTTTTTTGATACAGCAAATGGATATTCAGCAGGAACAAGTGAGGAATATTTAGGTAAAGCATTGAAGAAAAATGTAGCGAGAAATCAGGTTGTGATTGCATCCAAGGTATATTTTAATGAAGGTCGTTTATCAAGACAGGCAATCATGAGGGAAATAGATGGAACTCTGTCACGTCTTGGAACCGACTATCTTGATTTATATATCATCCATAGATTTGACTATGATACACCAATTGAAGAAACTATGGAGGCACTGCACGATCTGGTAAAAGCAGGAAAGGTCAGGGCACTTGGTGCATCTGCCATGTATGGATATCAGTTTTATAATATGCAGTTAGCCGCAAGAGACAATGGATGGACACCATTTTCTGCGATGGAGAATCATTATAATTTGCTTTACAGAGAGGATGAGAGAGAATTGCTACCAATTTGTAAGCAAATGAAAGTTTCGTTAATGCCGTATAGCCCTCTTGCAGCCGGACATCTGGCAAGACCATAGTGGAAATCAGAGTCTCTTCGTGGAACCACGGATAGGGTTGCCATGGGAAAATATGATAAGACTGAAGCGGAAGACATGCAGATAGTTAAACGTGTAGCGGAGCTTGCCGAAAAGTATAACTGCAAAATGTCCCAGATAGCCATTGCATGGCAGTGGGCAAAGGGAATTCTATCGCCTATTATTGGGGCAACCAAAACGCAGTATCTGGATGATTCAGCCGGAGCATTTGACATTAAATTAACTGCCGAAGACCTTGCATATCTTGAAGAGCCATATGTTCCACATGAGATAGTTGGTGCAATTGATAAAAATCCGGCACAAGGTGTTATTTTGCTTGATGAAAAGAAATAATAAAGAACTAGGTGTAGCCATATGAAGAAATATTTATCAGTTATTCTGGAAATTATCCTCACAGCCTGTCTGGTTGCATGTGGTAGTTCTAACAAGGATTCCGTGAACGATGATAAACAAGAGGTAAGACTGGGAAAAATGAATATGCCAGAGCGTGAGGTTGTAGAATTGCTGAGTAACGGAGACGTAGAATTAAAAATTTCGAAAGAATGAAATTACTGTTTTTCTATACGAAGAGCTCGACAGATTTTAGATAATTGCGATCTGTGAAGAATTTGCAATTTTAGGAATGATATTTTTGATTATCAGTTGATAGTCAACTTCCAGTTTGTTGAATTAAAAATGAAATAAAGTTTCAGTAATCATAGAGTGTATGGATTCAATTCCATATGCTCTTTTTCTTTTACTTAATTTCAAGAAAATGCAGAAATCTAATGTTACGAGTTTCTTACGAGTAGCATTAAAAAAAACTCGCAAGAAAACTTGTAAGAAAAAAAGTAAAAAAATTTGCTTTTGACCACTGTAAAACAGGCTCTGAGCGTTTCGTTATATGAAGGGATAATTTTTCTTTCATAATTCAAAGAAAAGAGGACAAAGAAATGTCAGAGAACTGGATGACGAAACAGGAATTGGTCTGATTGAGAAACGCAGACAGGGATTTGGAAAGGTGAACGTTATCTACGTGAAAACCTTTATGCCTGAGAAAACAGATAAGAAAAAATTTGGAGAGGAATTAAAGAAGTTTAAAAAACAAACTTCTGTGGAAAATGAGGAATCTACAGAAGTTTACAATTCAAACTTCATGAAGTCCCAAAATCAAACTTCATGAAGTCCCGAAAACAAACTTCAAGAAGTTTACATTTCAAACCCTAATAATACTAATCTTAGTGATACTGAAATGAATGATAATAAATCTAATCAAATCGTATCTGCAGATGAGAATCGATCCGATGGCGATAATTCCACTGAGGAATATCAGGCTTATGAAAAACTGGTCAAAGAGACTGTTGATTATGAATCACTGGAAGTAACCCATCATGACGATATGCGACAGGTAGATGAAATCGTGAACCTGATCGTAGAGACTGTGATGTGTAAAAATGACAAGATCTTGATTGCCAGCAACTGGTATCCGGCATCACTGGTGAAGAAAAAATTTCTGATGCTGACCTATTCACATATCGAGTATGTCTTACACTGTATGAGTGGTAACACCACAAAGGTGAAGAACATCAAGAAATATTTATTAGCAGCCCTGTTTAATGCACCGTCAACGATGAACGGGTATTATCAGGCAGAGGTGAACCATGATATGCCAGGACTGGTAAGATAGGAGGTGCACATGTTTATTTTAAAACTTGCTGGAAAGATATTATTACTGCCGGTATGGCTGATCCTTTTTGTGATCGGCCTGGCAGTGAAGATGACAGTACAGACTTATGCGGTTGTAAGGGGAATCCTTGGTTTTATATTCGCTTTGTTGATTATAGCAACTGCATACTGTTACCATGACTGGGTACAGGTTGTATTCCTGTTTGCGCTGAGTGTTATTCTGTATCTGATCCTGTTTGCAGGAGTGTTCGTAGATACTGTACTGGACATGACAAGAGAACGTATTATTGATTTTATTATATCGTGAGGAGGATATGAAAATGAGCGAAAACAATGATTATATTCAGTTACCACCACTTAAAAAAGACACACCGTCCGATGTGGTAGCATTTATGTGGGAGTACATGAAAGTACCGGAGAATTCAAGAGAAAAAGTTAAGAATCTGCTTAAAGATGCAAATGAAAATGGCGTAAAATTAAGTCATCAGGCACCAACACTGTATGATGTTGTCCCAAAAGAAGAAATTGCTGAATTTGAAGAGCTTATGCGCAAAACCATAGCTGACATTGTATCAGAAGCCAGTAGCGTTGCCTGTTGGGTGTATGTGCAGAAATATGTGAAGCACAAAACCCTAAACGAAATGCTGCAAGAATTGCCAGACGTAGGTCAATTCATCCTAGCTATGGATACCTGGTTTGAAAAACTGATGGAGAAATAATCTAGGAAAATAGTTTAAAGTTTACATGTTATGATCATGTATGAAGTTGGAACAGAATAAAAGATTGTGCTATACTATTGTTCAAGAAAAAAACTCATTGACATATTTCAATCTATTTAGGAGGATAAATGATCATGTGTACAGCAGCAACTTATAAAACAAAAGATTTTTACTTTGGACGAACCCTCGATTATGAATTCTCTTATGGTGATCAGATAGTAATTACACCACGTAATTATGCGTTTAATTTTCGCCATGTTAACGATATGAAAAATCATTATGCAATTATTGGAATGGCTCATGTTGCAGAGGATTATCCTTTGTATTATGATGCTATGAATGAAAAAGGAGTGGCAATGGCAGGACTGAATTTTGTCGGAAATGCTGTTTATTCCGCGATTAAGCCAGATGTGGAAAATATTGCACAGTTTGAATTTATTCCGTGGATTTTAAGTCAGTGTTCTTCTTTAGTTGAAGTTCGCGAGCTTCTTGAACGAATTAATATTGTTAATACTCCTTTCAGCGAGCAATTACCATTAGCACAATTACACTGGATCATTTCTGATGAGAATGAGTCAATTACGGTAGAATCTATGTCGGATGGTTTGCATATTTATGACAATCCAGTAGGAGTGCTTACGAATAATCCGCCATTTCCACAGCAGATGTTTCAACTAAATAATTATATGTATTTATCTCCTAAACAGCCCAGAAATACTTTCTGCGAAAATTTGGCTCTTGATGCATATAGTAGAGGTATGGGAGGATTAGGTCTTCCGGGAGATCTCTCATCTTCCTCACGCTTTGTACGTGTAGCTTTTACAAAGGTAAATGCAATTTCAGGTGAATCAGAGGAAGAAAGCGTTAGCCAATTCTTCCACATTCTCGGATCTGTGGATCAGCAACGAGGATGTTGCGAAGTAGCGGATGGAAAATATGAAATCACATTGTATACGTCGTGTTGTAATGTTACAAAAGGTATTTATTATTACAATACTTATGAAAACCATCAGATCAGTGCAGTAGATATGCATGTAGAAAATCTGGATAGTGATAAAATGATTTGTTATCCAGTAATTCAAGGAGAACGAATCAACTATCAAAATAAATAATGTTTTGAAATCAGGGATGAGGTAGAAAGGAAAGTTCCATGACAAAAGATGAAGTAAAAAAACTCAGGATGAACAGTCCGGAATCACTACAGTTTTTAAATAATGCTACAAAATTTTATAATTTAATGATGATGTATCGTTGTGCTATTCGGGAGATACAAACTAAACTTGAGGTTTTGGATGATGAATTTTCAGTTGAGAACAATCGAAATCCTATTTCTTTTATAAAAACAAGAATTAAGAAGCCCAATAGTATTTACGATAAATTGCAGAAGATGGGATATGAATTTACAACAGAAAATATACAGACATATCTCAATGATGTAGCAGGCGTTCGAATAGTTTGTGCGTTTATTGACGATATTTATATGATATCAGATTTGATTACCCAACAGGATGATATTAAAGTTATTGAAATAAAAGATTATATAAAAAATCCAAAATCGAATGGTTATCGAAGCTATCATATGATTGTTGAAATACCAGTATTTTTTGCTAAGGGTAAAACACCTATGCGTGTAGAATTACAGATTCGAACCAATGGTATGGATTTCTGGGCAACATTGGAACATCAACTTCGCTATAAAAAAGGAATTGAAGAAATGCCTGGCTATGATGAGATAAGTGAAGAATTACTTCATTCTGCAAGAGCTATCATTGAAGCAGATAATGAAATGCAGAGAATAAAAGACAAAATTGGTATGTTCCACGAAATTTAGGGAGAAAACTGAGCAAGTAGGAAGGTGGATATATGAAACAAGATACTTTAGAGGGCAAAGCAAAAACAAAAAATGGGGTAAAACGGCTGTGTTTTTCCATAATCTGCATTCTTTTGGAAGTGATTTTTATTATTACTATCGTAACACGTTTGAATGAATATGCAGAAATCATAAATTTATTTACAAGGATTTTGAGTGGGATCTTGGTTTTGGGATTGTACGCATCAAATAAGACATCCTCTATGAAAATGCCTTGGGTCATCTTAATTCTAATTTTCCCAATTATGGGTGTAGGCCTGTATTTGTTGATTGGTTTGAATGGTGGCACACATAAAATGCGTGAGCGATATGCAGAAATTGATAGCAAATTGTTACCAATGCTTCCGGACAGTCAGGAGTGTTTGAGCAAAATAAAAGAAACAATTCCGAAAGCAGGAAATATAGCAAGTTACATACAAAGAAATTCGCAGTATCCAATCTATCAGAATACGGACATTGTGTATTTTGATGAAGCAGTGAAAGGACTAGAGGCACAGCTTAAGGATTTGGAGAAAGCACAGAAGTTTATCTTTATGGAATATCATGCGATAGAAGACGCTGAAGCATGGCATAAGATTCAAGATGTTCTGGAAGAGCGAGTAAAAGCAGGTGTGGAAGTTAGAGTATTCTACGATGATATGGGTTCTATAGGCTTTATTAACACAGATTTTGTGAAAAAGATGGAAGCAATAGGAATTCATTGCCGTGTATTCAATCCGTTTATGCCAGGTTTAAATCTGTTTTTGAACAATCGTGATCATAGAAAAATAACAGTTATTGATGGAAAAGTCGGATTTACAGGTGGATATAATCTAGCAAACGAATATTTTAATTACACACACCCGTATGGACAGTGGAAAGATACAGGTATTCGTTTAGAAGGAGATGCTGTTCAGTCGCTTACGGTGACATTTTTGGAAATGTGGAATGCAGTAAGTGATAAGGATGCTAATGATTCTGATTTTAGTAAATATCTTTTCCACTATGATTATGCGGCACAGCAAACTGGGTTTGTTCAACCTTATGCAGACAGCCCTATGGATAATGAGCAAGTAGGAGAAGAAGTTTATATCAGTATGATAAATAAAGCTGAAAAATATTGTTGGTTTATGACTCCATATCTAATCATAACAGATGAAATGACGCATGCGTTATGTCTGGCTGCTAAGCGAGGGGTAGACGTAAGAATTATCACACCTGGTATCCCTGATAAAAAATTCATTTATAATATAACTCGTTCTTTTTATCATGGATTAGTTAAACATGGTGTTCGTGTTTATGAGTGGACTCCTGGTTTTTGCCATGCAAAAATGAGTGTGGCAGATGACTGTATGGCAACTTGTGGAACAATTAATCTGGATTATCGAAGTTTATATCACCATTTTGAAAACGGCTGTTTTATGGCAGATTGTCAGGCAGTTGTGGAAATAAAAAATGATCTGATAAGAACGATGGGAGAATGTCGTGATGTGACAGACCAATATCAAACCGGACGAAGTGCATATTTGCGACTGGGACAATTATTTATGAGATTATTTGCTGGATTGCTATAAGAATCTGATGAAACGACCTTTCAAAAAACAGTTGATTTAGAAGTTAACTGTTTTTGAAAGGCCGTTTTTGCTATATCTAACAGTCTGTTGTACAAAGAAGATTTTGCATGGATAGTGATTAATACAACGGAGTAAGAAAAGCTCCTTCATATATTAGAATAAAAATATGACTGTTTCATTAAAAAGAAGCCGGTCATATTTTTTATGAAAAATAAATTTTGTTGAGGTTAAATTGAGATTGACTTTGTATTGTATAAGTATGAAATAAAAAGGAATCAGGTGATGTACAATGAAAAAGCATAAAATATGTAAAATCCTTCTTGTTATACTGGCAATTTTTTTATGTGTGGCTTTTTATGAATTGCTCGGAATCTGCGTTGCATATAAAAAGCAGCCGGAAGTGTCCAATACAACCAAAAAAGAAACAAAAAATGGGTCATGGAACGAATGCAGTGAAAATACAGAACGGGCAGTAATCATAGAAAAGAATCCAGAAGCGCTTTTACAAAGAGTGCGTTTGATCAAGAATGCAAAAAAGGAAATTATTCTTTCTACTTTTGCATTTCAATCCGATGAAAGTGGAAAATTGATTTTAGGAGCACTGCATGATGCGGCAGACAGAGGTGTACATATTCGTCTGTTAGTAGATGGAATGGAGAGCTGGATTGATATGGAAGGAAATCCGTATTTCTATGGATTATCTTCCCATGAGAATGTTGAAATTAAACTGTATAATAAGGCCAATCCGTTGAAACCATGGAAGATGATGGGGAGAATGCATGATAAATATTTGATTGCAGATGGTAAGACATATATTCTTGGTGGAAGAAATACATACAATTATTTCCTGGGTGATTTTCTGGGACATAAGAACTATGACAGAGATGTGTTAGTGGTTTGCGATGAACCTGAGAAAGAAAATTCAGTTAACCAGTTGTTAGAGTATTTTGAAACGATATGGGAACAAGAAGACAGTGGTTATTTTCATGACAATAAAAAACTGGCAAATAGAAAATCTGTAAAGAACGCAGTTTTAGAGCTGCAGAACGGCTATCAGAAATATTTTGAAGAGAATAAGGAAAGAATCTGCGATACCGATTACACGGACGAAACTTTTGAGACAGAAAAGATTGCATTAGTGTCAAATCCTATTCACACAGGTTCCAAAGAACCAGTAGTGTGGTATCAGTTGGGAGAATTGATGAAAAATGCAAAAAATCGTGTGAAGATCCACACGCCATATATTATCTGTAATGATATGATGTATAATACATGGGAGGAGATTGCAGAGAACGTTTCAGATTTTTCTATCATGACAAATTCAGTTGCGAATAATGGGAATCCATTTGGGGCTGCCGATTATGCGAAAAACAGAAATAGAATCTTAAGTACAGGAATTAATATCTGGGAATATGAAGGCGGTTATTCATACCACGGAAAAAGTATTCTGATTGACGATGATCTGTCTGTAATCGGTTCCTTTAATATGGACATGAGAAGTACATATCTGGATACGGAACTGATGCTTGTAATTCGCAGTAAAGATATTAATAAACAGTTGGAAGAGGGCATGATGGAATATGAAAAAGTGTCCCGCCAGATATTAGAAGGCGGAACTTATAATGATCCATATCATGTAGAGCCAATCGAATTAACAAAGAAACGTCAGAGAAAAATATTTTTGGTACAGCATCTGCTTGGATGGGCAAGGTATCTGTTTTAATAAGGAGGAAGGAAAACGTGTTTCAAATATTGATTGTAGAAGATGATAAAGAATTAAGCCAGCTATTCCAAAAAGTGCTTGAGAAGAATGGATATCAAGTCAAAAGTGCATCGGATGGAGCACAGGCATTAGAAGTATTGGATAAGGAATATATTGATCTGATCATTTCTGATATTATGATGCCGGTTATGGATGGCTATGAACTGGTGTCAGAACTTCGTTCAGCAGGATATCAGATACCAGTGCTTATGATCACTGCGAAAGGTTCCTTTGATGATATGCGCCAGGGATTTCTTTCGGGAAGTGACGATTATATGGTAAAACCGGTAAATGTGAATGAAATGGTTTTAAGAGTCGTAGCACTGCTTCGCCGTGCACAGATACTGAATGAACACAAAATTGTGATCGGTTCAACAGAGTTTGATTATGATGCAATGACGGTTACAACTGATAAGGAAAGTTTTGTTTTGCCTAAAAAAGAATTCCTGCTTTTATATAAGCTTGCAGCTTCGCCAGGCAGAACATTTACAAAACAACAGTTGATGGATGAAGTATGGGGATACGAGACGGAGGCAGACCCACATACAATAGAGGTACATATAGGAAGAATCAGAGAGCGTTTTAAAGATAACCCTGATTTTGAAATCGTAACAATGCGTGGAATTGGATACAAGGTGGTGAAAAAATAATGGAACAAAAGAAAGAAAAAGGATTGCGGATCCGATCCTGTCTGACTGGTGCAATCTGGCTGGCACTTGTATTTTCAACAGTCATATCTGCTTTATTATTTGCTTTTTTGAATCATTTTTTTAATCTGCCGGGCAGCATACCTGTGCTTGGCTGGCTTTTGATTTTCAATACATTGATTGCAGGGCTGATCACTTCCTTTATCAATGCAAAGTTACTGGAACCAATTACCAGACTTAGTAAAGCAATGAAGGAAGTTTCTCAGGGAGATTTTGAACAGCATTTGGAAACGAACAGCCGTATAGCAGAAGTTGGAGAATCTTATCAAAGTTTTAACGTTATGACAAAAGAACTTCGTGCAACAGAGGTGCTGCAGATGGATTTTGTATCTAATGTTTCTCATGAGTTTAAGACCCCGATTAATGCCATTGAAGGATATACAATGCTGCTTCAGGGAGAAGAACTGTCTCCGGATCAAGAGGAATATGTAGAAAAAATCTTATTTAACACCCAAAGACTTTCCGGATTGGTTGGTAATATTTTGCTGTTATCCAAGTTAGAGAATCAGAATATACCAATGAAAAAAACAGAATATCGTCTGGATGAACAGATCCGCCAGGCATTTCTTTCATTGGAAACAAAATGGACAGAAAAAGAAATTGGTTTTCAGGTAGAATTGGAGGAAGTTAAATATACTGGGAATGAAGGACTTTTTATGCATATCTGGATAAATCTTTTGGATAATGCGATTAAGTTCAGCCCTTCAAAGGGGACAATTACGATGTTTCTGAAACAAGAACAGGATTCTGTTAAGTTCATTCTGGAAGATGAAGGACCAGGAATAGAGGATGATGTAAAATCCAGAATATTTGACAAGTTCTATCAGGTAGATGGATCTCATAAAGCAGAAGGAAATGGCCTAGGTCTTGCACTTGTAAAACGGATTGTAGATAGTGCCGGAGGAACAATCAAAGCAGAAAACCGTGAATATGGTGGATGCAGATTTGTTATAGAGCTGCCAAAGCAGAAAGATGAGATTATATAGTTTTAAGATAAATTAGAAGATGGGAGGATTTATATGACATTTTATCAGGAGTTGCAGTTAAATCAGGCAGGTTCTAAAAACCTGTTGAAAAAGAGTGAAACACTAAAAGAAAAATTATATCATATGTGGGTATATCTGGTGAAGATAGCTGTTACAATGGCATTTTGTTTTTTCTTTGTTAGTATTTTCAGCATCCTATTTGGAAATGAGAACAGCATTGTAGGTGTAGTAGTCTTATTATGTCTCATGGTGTTTAGAAATGCGGATCTGGGGATCCACACCGGACAATCTACGATGCTTTTGGCTTTGTTCTTTGTAATTATGACTGTATGTCCGCATTTAGCAAATCAGTTTTCACCGGTATTGGGAATGCTGTTAAATATTGCGGCACTGGCTGTGTTGATTCTGTTCGGATGCCATAATCCATTCATGTTTAATCAATCTACATTGGTTCTTGGGTATCTGCTGCTATATGGTTATGATGTTACGGGAAAAAGCTATCAGATGCGATTAGTCGGAATGGCTTTAGGTGCAGCACTTACCTGCTTCGTATTTTATCGAAATCATAAAAACAGAACTTATAAAAGAAATCTGAAAGATCTGATACAAGAATTTGATATCACTTCTTCCAGAACAAAATGGCAGATATGTCAGATTTTATGCGTACCGATTGTCCTTTGCATTGCAGAACTTTGTAATATGCCACGTGCAATGTGGGCTGGTATTGCGGCCATGTCCGCGATTTTGCCGTTTATGGAAGATATGCACTACAGAGTCCGTAAAAGGATTGTCGGAAATATTGCAGGTGTTATATGTTTTACAGTATTATATTTTCTGCTTCCTTCGTCAATCTATGCATATATAGGAATTCTTGGTGGAATCGGTGTAGGATTTTCAGCACAATATGGCTGGCAGGCAGTATTTAACACATTTGGTGCTTTAGCCATTGCTGCAGAGACTTATGGACTACAAGGAGCGGTTAGTCTTAGAGTAATTCAAAATGTTTTTGGTGTTGTGTTTGCTTTAGCATTTTGTGTTATATTTTATTGGTTTATGTCTAAAAAAAAGGAAAGTGAGATGACCGTACATGCAGAGTGAAGTGAATCAGGAAGAAAATTTGAATAGAATTATTACGGTTCCTAATCTTCTTTCTTTTTTTCGGCTTTGTCTGATTCCGGTAATTATATGGAGTTATTGTGTAAAGAAAAATCCTCTGTTAGCTGGTGAAATCTTATTGCTGTCTGGTCTTACGGATCTTGCTGATGGATATATCGCAAGAAGATTCCATAGGATTAGTAATTTAGGAAAAATACTTGATCCGGTGGCTGATAAGCTGACACAGGCAGCGATGTTAATCTGTCTGTTTACTCGTTTTCCGCATGTGCTTCTTTTAATCGTAATAATGGCAGGTAAGGAGCTGTATATGGTAGTCAGTGGATGTCTTGTGATACGAAAGACAGGAAAAGTACATGGTGCAGACTGGCATGGAAAGATAGTAACCTTTTTATTATATGGAACTGCAGCGGTGCATATTATATGGTTCCACATTACACCGATGGTATCAGATCTGTTGATTGGTTTGTGTGCTATAATGATGGTCATATCGGTCGCTCTGTATATTATCCAGAATACCAGGACTCTTAAGGAAGAGACTGTATAAGCAATTTTATATTACAATGACTAGAAAAATATTTAGGAAGATAAGCGGGAATCCTCGGTAATTCAATTGCCGAGATGAAAGCGTAAACTGTGCATATCTGCACATTATAAGTAAAATATATTTATTTTTTTACTAAAAAATGCTGTATCCAGCTTTATTAAAAAAGAAAATATGTTCGGCATTTTATTGTGATATTCTTAATACTATGCTATACTATATGTATGAAGGAGAATCTTATACATTACCGCACTTGTGTGTGCAATATTAATTACCATATGGTATGGTCAGTGAAATACTGGCGGAAGATATTGAATGCGGAGATTGAAGCATATCTTCAGGAGCTGGTGCAGGAGATCGCAGCGGATAAAGGTTTTACCGTCCATTTGTTTGAATGCGGGGAAGGAGACCATGTGCACTGTTTTGTGTCTGCTCCTCCCAAATTATCCATAACTGCGATCGTGAAATATCTGAAAGGGATCACCGGCAGGAAATTATTCGAACGTTTTCCGGAAATAAGAGAACAGCTTTGGAAAGGAGAGCTGTGGAACCATTCCTATTATGTGGAAACGGTCGGGTCTGTGTCGGAAGAAAACATCCGCAGATATATTGAGCATCAGAGTAAAGTTTATTGAGATCATAGAGGTGGGAAATGCTGCTGTCAAAGAAAACATCCATAAAGGTCAGTCAGGAATATGCAAACGTCATCGGACATATGTGTTATGCGGCATCCAAGCTCTGGAATGTCTGTAATTACGAACGTCAGCATTACAAAGAAATGGGAATGGAGAAATACCCGGACTGGTATTATCAGAAAAAATCCCATAGAGAGGATCTGTGGTATAAACAGCTTCCATCTCAGACAGCCCAGGAAGTCTGCAAGCTGCTGGATAAAGCATGGAAATCTTTTTACGCCTTGAAAAGATCCGGAGGGATTGAGAATCCCAGACCACCGCGGTTTAAACAGGAAAGTATCCCCATTACCTATATGCAGATGGGAATTGTACATGAATGGGACACAGAAAAAGTCCGTCTGTCCCTTCCAAAAGCATTAAAAAGATATATGGAAGAAACGTATCAGATCCATGAGAACTTTCTTTATCTTGAAAATAAGATTTTCAGGGGCATGGATCAGATCAAACAGTTGCGGATCTACCCACCGGAAAAAGGTGAATGTAAAGTTATTGTTGTTTATGAGATTTCAGAGAGGGAAGAACTTTCGCAGAATGGACACTATCTGTCAGTTGATCTGGGACTTCATAATCTTATGACATGCTATGATTCCGGGAATGGGAATACATTTATCCTGGGCAGAAGATATCTTGCATTGGAAAGATATTTTCATAAAGAGATTGCAAGGGTGCAGGCACAATGGTATGGACAGCAGTCTGTGAAGGAAATAAAACATCCAGTCACATCAAAACATATTCGCAGATTATATCAGAAAAAGCAGAACTCGGTAACGGATTATCTGCACAAGATCACAAGATACTTTGCAAAATACTGCCGTGAACAGGGAATTACCTGTGTTGTGGCAGGGGATATCCGGAATATCCGGAAAGGAAAAGACCTGGGACACAGAACAAACCAGAAGTTCCACAATCTGCCGTATAACAGGCTCTATAGCATGATGGAATATAAGCTTAAGATGTACGGGATCCGTTTTGTAAGACAGGAAGAAAGCTATACCAGCCAGTGCAGTCCGCTGTCACCAGAGGTGGAAAAAAGATATGCACAGCCATGCAACCGAAAACAAAGGGGACTGTACAGGGACAGAAACCGGAAGTATAACGCAGATGCTGTAGGTGCATATAACATCCTGAGAAAATATCTCTCCGTATCCGGAGAGAAAAAGGAACTGTCCGTAACCGGACTAAAAACGCCAGAAATAATAAAAGTAGCTGTATAGCTCTAAAGAGCAAACAGTAGTGGTGTCATGGACGCACCCTGAAAAGGCGGTATCCCGCCTTAATTCAGATGCTCTGGTAACTCAGTTGCCGAGTAGTTCACATAGAAAATAAATCATTATAAAAAGATCCTGTTCATACTATGATATATGCGATGATTATGGAGATAACAATTATGACTGCCAGTATGGAAAGCCAGAAATAATCTATAATTCTTTGATTGCAAGGTATTTTGTTGTATTGCGTGTCTTGGTCAGGTTCACCTCCTCTCTATTTCGTCGAGTTTTTTAAGAAATCAATCTCCATTTGTTGCTGCTGTGTTTGAGCTTTTAGTAGTCGGTTTTCAGCTTTCAACTTCTCAATATCTGATAATTGAGAAATCGCTTTGTTCTTACCTCGTCGATCATATAATCCTTCGATTCCTTTATCTTTATATTTTCTAACCCATGCATAAACTTGTCCGTAGGAGCAACCATATTTATTCGCTGTAGAAGAATAATTACATCCCGTGTTCAAGGCTTTGCGGTATTTTTTTGGATTTCAATGTGTCAAACTCCCGTGTTTATGAAAGTTGTGTTTTTCTTGGCAATATGTTACAATTACTCCATATAAATTTATAACTTTTCTGGACAGAAAGTAAAAGGGGAACGTCATGAAGTGTATTAAAACAACGGACGCGGTAGGACATGTACTGTGCCATGATATTACTAGAATTGTGAAGGATGTGGTAAAAGATACAGCCTTTCGTAAAGGACATATTGTACAGGAAGAAGATATTCCGGTTTTGCTATCTCTGGGAAAAGACCATCTTTATGTGTGGGAGAAGGATGAAAATACTTTGCATGAAAATGAAGCAGCGCAGATTCTGTGTGATGTGTGCATCAATGAGAATATGCATCCAACGGATGTAAAAGAAGGAAAAATTGAGTTGATTGCAGATTGTGACGGAGTATTTCAGGTGGATGTGCCGAGGCTGGATGCTATTAATGAGATCGATGAGATTATGATTGCCACCCGTCATACAAATTTCCCGGTAAAAAAAGGTGACCGTCTTTTAGGAACCCGTGTGATTCCGCTGGTGATTGCAAAAGAAAAAATGGATTTGGTGAAGAAAACAGCAGGAGAAAAACCGCTGGTATCGCTGGCACCTTATAAGAAACGGAAGGTAGGAATTGTAACCACCGGAAATGAAGTATTTTATGGAAGAATTAAGGATACTTTCACACCGGTAATCATCGAAAAAATGAAATCTTACGGTGCTGAAATTCACGGACATATTCTGTGCAATGATGATATGGAAAAAATCACTGCCGCTATTATGAAATTAAAAGAAGAAGGGGCAGATCTGATTGTCTGTACCGGTGGTATGAGCGTGGATCCAGATGATAAGACACCGGGCGCGATCAAAAATACAGGAGCGAGAATCGTATCTTATGGTGCTCCGGTACTTCCGGGAGCGATGTTCCTGTTATCCTATCTGGAAGATGGCACACCGGTAATGGGACTGCCGGGATGTGTGATGTATGCAAAAGCCACCGTATTTGATCTTGTTCTGCCACGTATTATCGCAGGTATAGAAGTGACAAAAAAAGATCTGGCACATATGGGAAATGGCGGATTCTGTCTTGGTTGCAAAGAATGTCATTATCCGAACTGCAGCTTTGGAAAGGGCGTATAAGAGCAGGACAGGAGGAATAAGCATGGAAAAGCTTACGGTAGAGTAGGCACTGGAAGCACTGCTGGAACATACAAAAGTAATAGAGGAAACGGAAACTGTACCACTTTTGCAGGCATGTGGAAGAGTGTTGGCAAAGGATATGATTGCAGGATTTGATAACCCGCCGTTTGACAGATCACCTGTGGATGGTTATGCCTGCAAAGCGGAGGATATAACGGATGCATCAGAAAGTCATCCGGTACAGTTGACGGTATTGGAAGAGATTGATGCGGGGCAGTATTCCAGAGTCACAGTGGAAAAGGGGGCAGGCGGTTCGGATTATGACAGGCGCAGCTATTCCGAAAGGCTGTGACTGCTGTGTCCGTCAGGAGGATACAGATTATGGAGAAGAGACTGTCAGAATCTTCCGTCCGACCGGACAGTGGCAGAATTACTGTTATCAGGGAGAGAATTTTAAAAATGGAACGGTTCTTTTGAAAAAGGGTGACAAAATCGGATTTATTGAAGCAGGTATACTGGCCAGTATGGGAGTCATAAAAGTGAAGGTTTATCGTCGGGTAAGAGCAGCTGTTCTGACTATCGGAGATGAAGTAATGGCACCCGGAAAAAGATTGATTCCGGGGAAGATTTATGATTGTAATCAGGGACTTCTGGCGGCTCGCATGAAAGAATTTGGTGCAGAACTGGTGGAAGTGGCAGCCATAGAGGATCGCCCGCAGGCTATGACAGCAGCAGGCGAAGTCATGGCTCTGGACTGGGGAATTACATTGCAGTGTGATACCACAGGAAAAGAAGACGCCAGCAGTGTAGGAGTGCGAAGTCACTTTATATATCCGGTACTACCGGAAGCAGATGGCACAACGAAAAACGTATTTCCATGTAAAGTGGAAAGAGTGATTGAGGACGTGTTTTCGTATATCTTGATCGTATCTACGAAAGAAGAAGCCAGGATTCGCGTAGATGTGACGAAAGAACAATGGCAGCAGTACCAAAAGCATATTTCTGGAAATAAGATATGGATTGGGATAGATGAAAAAGATGTGATGTTATTAAAATAAATGAAAGAATCACCGTATCAAGGTTGAGGTAATCTATGATACGGTGATTCTTTCGTGAAAAATGCGAAAAAGCTTTCAATATCCAGTTCCGGTGGTTTAATATGCGGTTGTCAAACATTATTTCGTAAATACTTTCATTCGATCCCTTCTGGCTGCACAGATCAGGGTCAGGTGATATTTTTTGCAAGATCAATTGCTTCAGAAGTAGGAGAAGCCTTGCTGGAGAGAATTGGAATCCCTGCATGGATGACCTTTAAAGTCATATCAGTTGGTATTCTGCCGCTGGAATATACCATACATTGATGCAGGTCAATATTGTGCCGCAGAGCGTAGCCGATCACTTTATCCAAAGCATTGTGCCGTCCGATATCTTCGCAGGAAAACAGAATGTGATCTTTTTGAGCGAGAATGCAGCTATGTGTGGCAAAGGTAATGCCATGGAGAGGAGAACCATCCGCAAAGGCATCCGCCATATGAAAGATCCATTCTGGTTTCCAGAAAATCGGTGTAAGTGACTGCGGCTCTTTGGATGTAACAAAGTAATCATTTAAAATATGATTGCCGGTACAGCAGGTAGGAGTTACTTCTACAAAGGCATCCGATGAGGATTGTGTGCTGCGTGCCGAATTTTTTAAATAGACTTTTGCACGTTTTCCATATTCACAGATATAGATATGATCTACATCTTCGGAAGACGTGATGATTTGTTCTGTCAGCAATCTTCCAAGAACCAGTTCAGTCAGATGCTGGGGCAGGCAAACAAGTTTCATAGTCAGATGATCATTTATATAGACATCCATCATATGTTCGTTAATATACATAATTTCTCCAATTGAAAAAACAATTCTTTTATCATGTTTACTATGTGGTATACTAGATCTAGTATAACGGACATCTCTTTATTTCGAAAGAGTGAATTGAGGGATGAAGGAGGAAATAAAATGGGAAAGATTATGGCGGTAAATATCAGTGAGAAGAAAGGTACACAGAAAAAGAATGTACATAGTGCCAGACTGATGGAAGAATTTGGAATCGAGAAGGACGCCCATGCCGGCAAGTGGCATCGCCAGGTGAGTCTTCTTTCTTATGAAAAAATAGAAGAATTCAAGGCAAAGGGAGCACCGATCGAAGACGGAGCATTTGGAGAAAACCTGATTGTAAGTGGATACGATCTGAAGGCATTGCCGGTTGGCACCAGACTTCGCAGCGGAGAGGTATTATTAGAAGTGACACAGATCGGGAAAAAATGTCATAGTGGATGTGAGATTTATAAAATTATGGGTGACTGTATTATGCCAAGAGAAGGTATCTTTACCAGAGTACTTCATGGTGGCGTATTGACAGAAGGCGATGAAATTGTGATAGAGAAGGCAGCAGGTGAGGCAGATGGAGAATAAGCTGAATCATTTTGATCAGAAGGGTAACGCTGTTATGGTGGATGTGTCCGGAAAGATACCGACATCTAGAACAGCAGTAGCAAAAGGCAAGATTCGTGTCTGTCAGGCTGTGATGGATGCAGTGAAACAGGGGACTGTGAAAAAAGGAGATGTACTTGGAGTAGCAAGAGTGGCTGGCATTATGGCGGTAAAACAGACATCTCATCTGATTCCGATGTGTCATCCGCTGATGATTCAGAAGTGTTCGGTAGATTTTGAACTGGATGAAGAAAATCTTGAAATTACGGCAATTTGTACAGCCAAAACGGAAGGTCAGACCGGTGTGGAGATGGAGGCGCTTACTGGTGTGAATGTGGCACTTTTGACAATTTATGACATGTGTAAGGCAATTGACAAGTCCATGGAGCTGACGGACATTCATCTGGTAGAAAAAAGCGGAGGAAAAAGCGGGTTATATCGAAACCCGAAAGAATAGTATGAAGGATAGATTTGGAAGAGAGATTGACTATCTGCGGATATCCATTACAGATCGATGTAATCTCAGGTGCGTTTATTGTATGCCGGAAAATGGAGTTGTGCAGATCTCGCATGAAGAAATTCTGACTTATGATGAGATTACCAGAATCAGCAGATGTATGACTGGTTTAGGTATACGTAAGATCAAACTGACCGGAGGAGAACCGTTAATTAGAAAGAATTGTGCCACACTGGTTCGAATGTTAAAAGAACTTCCTGGCATCGAAAAAGTGACATTAACGACCAATGGTGTATTGCTCGAAGAACAGATAGCAGATCTGGCAGAAGCGGGGCTTGATGATATAAATATCAGTCTGGATACTTTAAATGCAGCAGAGTTTGCAAAGGTAACCAGGAGAGAAAGTCTGGATCGGGTGCTGGAGGGAATCCAGGCGGCATTACAGTATCCGCAGATTGGATTGAAGATTAATTGTGTGTCGGTAGTGGAAGAGCAGGAAAATCTGGTATCGATAGCGAGACTTGCAAAGCAATATCCGATTCATGTTCGTTTCATTGAAATGATGCCGATTGGATATGGAAAGGATTTTCAGTTTCGGGGAGAAAGTGAAATATGCGAAATATTAGAGAAAGCATATGGAAGAATGACTCCAATAAAAGAACGATATGGGAATGGACCGTGTCATTATTATAAAATAGAAGAATTTCAGGGTAAAATAGGATTTATCAGTGCGATGACGCATAAGTTTTGCGACCAGTGTAATCGTGTGCGTATGACAGCAGAAGGATTTTTAAAAGCCTGTCTGCAATATCAGACTGGAACGGATTTGAAGAATTTGATGCGTTCAGGATGCACAGATGATGAACTGACAGAGGCAATACAGAAAGTAATATGGGAAAAACCGGTCAGTCATCATTTTACATCGGAAGAGATTGAGACAGATGAATGTAAATTAATGTCCCAGATAGGAGGATAAGGAATTATGAAAGCTGCGATTATCATATCCAGTGATTCTGGATATGCAGGAGAGAGAGAAGATAAAAGTGGCTCGGTAATCCAGGAAATTTTGGAAGCGAACGATTACGAAGTGGTGCATACCATTCTTTTGCCGGATGACAGAAAGATGCTGGCAGATGAGATGGCTCGTATAGCAGATGAGGGAATAGCAGAGCTGATTGTAACTACGGGTGGAACCGGATTTTCGCCGAGAGACTGTATGCCGGAGGCAACAAAGGATATTATAGAACGTGAAGTGCCGGGGATTCCGGAAGCAATGAGAGCATATAGTATGACGATTACACCAAGAGCTATGCTCAGTCGTGCAGCAGCAGGTATTCGAAAAGGAACACTGATCGTGAATCTGCCGGGAAGCCCGAAAGCAGTCAGAGAAAGTCTGGAATATATTATTCCAGCGCTGGAACATGGATTACAGATCCTGACCGGGGAGGCAACGAACTGTGCCAGAAAATAATCGGAAAATGCAGACTGATATATCTGAATTAGAAAACGGTCAGTTGGCAGAACAGCAATTGCCATCAGATTTTACGCTGGTAGTCCTGGCAGGTGGTGCCAGCAGCCATATGGGAAGGGAGAAGTCAGATCTGCTTTTAGATGGACAGACATTTTTGGAGATACAGATCGGAAAAGGATGTCAGTTGGGAGCAAAACAGATCTTAATTTCTGGATATCGTGGAACACAGTGAGGGGAAGAGATTGTGCCGGATCGAATTTCCGGTCAGGGTCCACTTGGCGGCCTGGAGAGCTGTTTTCGAAGGGCAAAGACAGAAAAATGCCTGGTGCTGGGGGTAGATACGCCGCTGGTACCTGTGGAAGAACTTCAAAATCTGTTGAAGTTCGCAATGGAAAAAGCCGACCAACCGGTGACTATGCTGTGTCATAATGGAAAAGAAGAATCGCTGATAGCGGTATATGATGCCAGACTTTATAAAGAGATCACAGATTTTCTGGAATCAGGAAGATCATCGGTGTATCGTTTTTTAAATACAGTGGGATATTCCCTATACCATACCAGTGCACCGGAAAACTATTTTCAGAATATCAATGATCCGGAAATCTATAAGAAAGTCTGCACGGAATGCGAAATTGCTGATATTTTCACAAAGGAATCCGTTAAACTATAGATTTTTAAATACTGTAGAAATTTTTGTTTGTTATACGGAATCCAATGAGGGATATTTTCAGAATATTAACGATTCTGATACATATTTAAAGACTGAAGGGTATCTCGTAAAATAGCATAATACAGAAGGCGTATAGGATTATGAAAGGCTTCCAATTAGGTTTTAAATGATTTTTCGGATAATAGCACTTCCATGCAGATCGCATACAGGATCTGCAAACAGGTGGTGTTTCAGGCAGAATTCGTCTACAGCTTTGTTACATCCGGAAAACTGGGTACTGTATACGTCATGGATCAGGAGAACTCCGCCGATAGACAGACGTTCATAAAATAGAGGTAATGCAGCAGCAGTTGGAGCATAGAGATCTGCATCTAATGATACAAAACAGAAAGTTTCATCGGTAATATCGGAAAAAGTATCCGGAAACCATCCTTTATGGATGATCACATGTGATGGATCAGGCATGATGCGAAGAACAGAATCTACATCTGTAGAAGAAAAGTCACCTGTTTTAGCGCGAGACAGATGCCTGGAGGTTTCTACGGCAATATCTTTTTCTGAAAAGCCTTTAAAAGTATCAAAAAGATGTATTTTTCGATCTGGAAAGGCTGTACTGATCAGGCAAGAAAAATCACCCTGGAAAACACCAAATTCTGCCACATCTCCAGGGATATTTTGTTGATGCATCTGTTCGGCTAAAAGGCGCATAACCGCAACCCGTGCATCGAACATGCGAAGTGCAGAAGGATCACAAAATGAACCGTGATAGCCCAAGTGCTCCATCTGCTGCATCATAGAACCACGCCGCTCTTCATCCAATACACCAAGAATAATCAGATCAGGAAGAAGAGCAGCGGCCTTTGATGGAGAACAGATTGGGATATTACCAATAAATTGTCCATGTTTGCGCGGATCATTATCGGCAAAGCACATGATCTGATAGGAATTTCCAAGAAGTCGGGCAGTCATCTGCCCAATTTGTCCGGCACCGAATATAATAGTTTTGTAGACATGTTTTGTCATCATTTCATAGCAGCCTTTCTTTCAGCTCGAACCTGAATCATTTGTCCTGTGATAGATATTGCGATTTCAGCAGGTGTTTCTGCTTTAATATTAAGTCCCACAGGCGTGATAATACGGTCTAATTCTCGCTCATCGATTCCATACTCTTCTACGAGACGATGAAATACACCAGCTCTTTTGGCGAGACTTCCAATGACGCCGATATAGCATGCAGGTGTGGCAAGAAGTTGTGCCTGCACAATCGTATCATAGGCATGACCTCGTGTCATGACACAGCAATAATCAGCATCTGTGATAGAAATGCTCTGATCCAGATGATCAAAATCGCAAAGGATTGTCTCCGCTGCATCCGGGAAAAGAGCAGGATCTGTAAATTCCGGACGGTCATCCAGAACGATGCAGTGAAAGTCAACACTTGCAAGTATTGGTACCAGCTTTTGTGAAACATGCCCGCCTCCAAATACATAGACAGTTCCGGATGTACCGATTTGTTCTGTAAACAGGTCACAGGTTTCATTGCGATGACGGCATGGTCTTGCAGATAAGGAAGATAAGATGGAAGAAGGAACATCAGCATTTCCAGTCAATCCATAGGATGCACTGTAAAGACTCATACCGGATGTAGCATGAAGATCACAGATCAGCCAGAAATCTTTTCGTTCTTTATATAATGTTTCAGCAGTTACTGCAAGTTCCATAATAATAGGGTCATTATGGTCCAGATACTGGAAAAATACGGTAACATCACCACCACAAATCATACCGATATTCTCAACATCTTTGCGATTCAACCGGAATTCATGTTCACAGGATTCTTTCTTTTCAAGAATATCAAGTGCCATAAGCTCTGCACGATGTTCGACAGAACCTCCGCCTATGGTTCCGGCAACTCGGCCTTTTTTTCCAACCAACATACGGGAACCGGCACCTCTTGGCGTTGATCCTGAGGAAGCAACGATGGATGCAAGCACAAGGTCGTTTTCTTTTTGAAATTCTTGTTGTATGATCTGAAATAAAGTTCTCATATATAAAACACCTCCTGTAATTTTCTATAAGTCATATCGTCATGTGACAGATGGTCTGTATCATATTTTGCAGATCAAGAGCCTGTTTAAGCTGTCGTTCATGAGATTTCAAAGCTTCGGGACTGTTACACTTACACAGACTGTCCGCAAATCGTTTTTCGATGGTTACACGTTCGGTTTCCTGAATCAGTTTATCTGATAAAAAGACGATAGCCGCTTCATTCAGAAGTGTCTTCTGTAAACCATGATGTTGTGAAATAATCTGACTGATTTCAGTATAGCCTAATTGTAAGAAAAGATCACCACCTGTTTTGGTGTGATGTTTTTGAAGTCTGGCAATATCGTGAAGGAGTGCTCCGGAGCGAATCAGTTTTTTATTAAAAAAGTAACCATGAGATTCCAGCAGATCGCAGAAATGGCAAGCCAATTCAGTCACTGCATCACTGTGCGCTTGTACATGATGAGGAAGAGACACCGAATCGCGAAGCATCCGGCATAGTTCGTCATGCAAGTCAGGATGAGGCAGCAGGTAAGTCGAATCAGATAAGGCAACATGATCGTTATCGTCTGCGTTCAGATGATAATAGGAACCACATGGAAGACGAAAATACTGTCTGGCATGCTGTTTTGAATCAAGCAAATACAGATAAGAAGAAATTACATCTGTATGAGAAACAATCGCAATATCACCCTCAGAAGAACGAAGAATCTCATAAATTGCTTGCGAAAAACGCATGCCAGATGCGAAAGGAGTTTCTGCTCCTGGAATCGGGTAATCAGGATTCATTCCACGTGCTTCATATATGTCCGGCCATCTTTTGCGTATCTCATCAAATGAAAGACCATCCCATTCTCCCAGATTTCGTTCTGTTAAATCTGAGATAGTGATATGTGGAAGATCAGGTGTGATATGTGCAGCCGTTTCCATAGCTCTTGATAAAGGACTGCAGTAAACAGCAGTTATTTTATCATCCAGTTCTCCGTGAAGAAGGACTGACTGCAGATGTCCAAGCATAGATAAAGAAAAATCAGTCTGACCGATACAGTAAGAATGTTCATCTGGATATTGTGGTTTTCCGTGTCGAATAAGATAAAGATTACGCATTGAAAAATCCTCTGAAACACTTTTCAAATATTGCTTCGGAACAGGTACGTGTTTCCTCTGAAAAACGGGCATATCGCTTCAAAAATTCTTCTCCGTATGGTGTCAGCTCACTGTGACTGCCCTTTACACCGCCCTGACTTCGAATAATCAGCGGTTCATGAAGCTGAGATTCTAATGTATGGATCAGATTCCAGCTGGTGGAGTAGGAAATGTGCATGCGTTCGCAGGCATCACGAACAGATCCTGTTTCATGAATCAGTGTAAGCAGCGAATAAAGCTGTTCATCAAAGAAGACCTTTTCCCGTGCCAGCTGAATCTGAATCTCTGAACGGATCAGACTTTGATTGTGTGCACGAAGAAGTTCTACATAATCCTCTGGTGTATCCGCATCATGAATGATTCCAGGATCTTCTACATTTAAACAATACATGGGAGTTCCACAATGTTCTACAGCACCCTTCAGACCAGTGTTTCCATCATTGCTTAAAATGGACTCAATTAATGAGGAACGAATCAGGATCGGATGACCTGGAGTTCCGTTACAGACCGGAGTGACAAGAGGCTGTCCAAGAGAAAGCATTTGTGTAACGGTATGTGCTGTGAATAGTGGAACATCTACAGGTGTAAAGAGTACCGTATCCACTTTGTCTTTTAAATATTCCAGTCCAATCCTGACAGAATCAAACATATGAGTAGTTTCATAGTCCTCATTTCGAAGAAAAATAACATGATTGGAAGCAAGGTGGCGTTCCAGAGCATCCGCATTGTATCCGGTTACCACCACTATTTTAGAGATTCCGGCCTGCCGGAAGTTATTAATCACACGCTGCGCGATGGAAATGGATCCAAGCTGAAGCATGGGCTTGAAGTCTCCCATTCGTGACGATTTCCCTGCAGCTACGATGAGAGCACCTGTCTGCATCATAGATACCTCCTAAAAATAACATTGTACAAATTTGATATTATTATAGCATGAAAAGTGGGAATAAATAGTAAAATTTTTCGACAAAGTAATAAAACAATATAAAAAAGAACAAAAAATAGCCAACTAATAATTATTTACAATTTGTAAAACTGTACAAAATTATGATAACATGAAATTATACAAAATAATGTAAACAGGAGAACGTTTCCATGGATAAGATTTTTGAAATTACCGCAAAAGAAGTTACGATACAGGTAAAAGATGAGCGCACAGGAGAGCAATACAGTCGGACACTTCCGATTGATTATTATGAGAATGCGAATGTTTTAAAACTCAGCGGTGAGAATCTGGACGGAAGCAGTTCTTCCATTGTTTTCTATTCTGTCAGAGGAATGGAAAGACTTAAAGATCTGACGGGTAAGGGAGCCGATCATGATCCATGTGGAACACATAAGTCAGAAGATTTGTAACATCGGAACGTGTATTTTTTAAAGGAGGAATGAAACATGATTAAAAAGACATTGAAGATCAATGGTGTGGAGCGAATCCTTATTCTTGATAAGGATGAGACACTGGCTCAGGTACTTCGTGAGCATCTTCTTCTTACAGGATGTAAGATCGGTTGTGGAGAAGGTCATTGCGGAGCATGTAATGTTATTATGAACGGAAAAGTTACAAGATCCTGTATTTACAAGATGAGCCGTGTTCCGGACAATGCAGAGATCACAACAATCGAGGGTGTGGGAACAATTTCTGATATGCATCCGATACAGGTTGCATGGATGGCATATGGATGTGCACAGTGTGGTTTCTGTTCACCAGGTTTTATTATTTCAGCAAAGGTTCTTCTCGATAATAATCCGAGCCCTACCCGTGAAGAAGTGAGGGACTGGTTTAACAAGCAGCGTAATCTCTGTCGTTGTACAGGTTACAAGCCGCTTATCGATGCGACCATGGCGGCAGCAGCAGTTATGCGTGGCGAGATGACTAAAGAAGACCTCGTATTCAAGCAGACAGGTGATTCTATCGTCGGTACAAACTATATCCGTCCATCAGCAGCACAGAAGGTAACAGGTACCTGGGATTTCGGTGCAGATGATGCATTAAAGATGCCGGAGGGAACTCTTCGTCTTGCACTTACACAGGCCAAGGTTTCTCACGCAAATATTCTCAGTATCGATACAACAGAAGCAGAGAGTATGCCGGGAGTTGTTCGTGTTATTACAGCGAAGGACATTAAGGCAGCAGGCGGAACCAACAAGATCAATGGTCTTGTAATGCTTCCGAAACACAATAAGACAGACGGATTTGAGCGTCCTGTACTCTGCGACGAAAAGATCTTTCAGTTTGGTGATGCGATTGCGATCGTAGCTGCCGACACAGAAGAGCATGCACGTGCAGCAGCAGATGCAGTTAAGGTGGAGATCGAAGAACTTCCTGCATATATGAACGCAATGGATGCAATCGCACCGGATGCAGCAGAGATCCATCCTGGTACTCCAAACGCATTTTTTGAGACAAACTGTATCAAGGGACCGGACTTTGACTGGGACAGCATTCCGGATTCACAGCAGGTTGAGATCGAGTCCTACTGTTCACGCCAGCCTCATCTTCACCTTGAGCCGGACTGTGGCTATGGATATATTGATGAAGACGGTATGATAACAGTGCATTCCAAATCTATCGGTATACATCTTCATATGCCTATGATCGCAGATGGTATCGGTGTACCAATGGAAAACTTAAGACTTGTTCAGAACCATGCAGGCGGAACATTTGGTTACAAGTTCTCACCGACAAATGAGGCTCTGATTGGTGCAGCTGTTAAGATTCTGGAACGTCCGGTATCGCTGGTATTTAATCAGTTCCAGAACATTACTTATACAGGAAAGAGATCTCCTGCATTTATGAATATTAAGCTTGCAGCAGATGAAAATGGTAAACTCTTAGCACTTTGGGGTAACAACTATGTAGATCACGGTCCATATTCAGAATTTGGCGATCTGCTTACCATGAGACTTTCTCAGTTTACAGGCGCAGGTTATGGAATTAATTCTATTCGTAATAAATCAACAACCGTATTTACAAACCATGCATGGGGCTCCGCATTCCGTGCTTATGGTTCACCACAGTCTTATATGGGATCTGAGATTGCGATTGACGTGCTGGCAGCTAAGATGGGAATCGATCCGTTTGATATCCGTGAAATGAACTGCTATAAAGAATCAGAGGGCACTACCATCCCGACAGGTTATCCACCGGAGGTATATTGTGAGGAAGATTTGTTTAAGAAAGCACGTCCATTGTATGAAGCGGCGAAAAAACGTGTTGCCGAAAAGAATGCAGCTTCTGACGGAAAGATGAAATATGGTATCGGTGTATCTCTTGGAGTATACGGTTGTGGTCTTGATGGTGTTGATACATCAAATGCATTTGCAGAATTAAATCCGGATGGAACCGTTACGATGTATGCTGCATGGGAAGATCATGGACAGGGGGCTGATATGGGTGTTCTTGTATCATCTCATGAAACACTGCGTCAGGCAGGAATCAGACCGGAACAGATTAAACTGGTTATGAATGATACGAAGACATGTCCGAATGCAGGACCTGCAGGAGGATCACGCTCACAGGTTATGTCAGGTAATGCATGTCGTCTGGCTGCAGAAAATCTTGTAGCAGCAATGAAGAAAGAAGACGGAACATTCCGTACTTATGATGAGATGGTAGCAGAAGGGCTTGCAACAAAATATGAAGGTAACTGGGTAACTACATTCTGTGCAGATCATCCGATCGATCAGGATACCGCACAGGGCGATCCATTTGCAACTTATATGTATACTATCTTCCTGCCGGAAGTTGCTGTTAATACAGAAACAGGTAAAGTTACCGTTGAGAAATTTACTTGCGTAGCTGACGTAGGTACGATCATGAACAGACTTCTTGTAGAAGGTAATTTCTATGGTGGTCTTGTACAGGGTATCGGTCTTGCTCTTTCGGAAGATTTTGAAGATTTGAACCATGACACCACTTTGAAGAATTGTGGTATTCCATATCCAAAGGATGCTCCGGATGATATTGAACTTCACTTCAATGAAACATATCGTCCAAGTGGTCCTTACGGTGCGGCTGGTTGTGGTGAGGCTCCACTGGATGCTCCACATCCTGCAATCCTGAATGCAATCTTTAATGCGACAGGTGCACGTATTACACGTATCCCTGCCCGTCCGGAAAGGGTTCTTGCAGCATTAAAAGAACTTGAGAAATAAGCTTAATTCATAATGTGGTTGGAGTAAAAGCTGCCAACTGCGATATAATCAGGGGAGACGGGAAACTGCCTCCCCTTTACAGACGAAAGGAGTATCAGGTTATGACATACATACAGGAGAGGGGTTCTACTCACGTTTATCATGTAAATCGAATGTCAAAAGAAGAGATGGATCATATGATCAGTCTCTGCGTCCATGAACAGCCGGCCTACTGTGTTGCAGCCTGTCCTTTCAAAATGGATACAAAAGAGATGCTGTATTATGCTGCAAAAGGAAATTTTAAGAAAGCGTTGGCAATTTATGAGAAAATTACACCATTTCCAATGATTCTCTGTGATGGATGTACGGCACCTTGCGAAGATAATTGCAAGCTTTGTGAACTTGGTGATGGTGTCTCCATACGAGAAGTAGAACGTGCGATTGTCCGGTATGGAGAACCGGGAAGACGAAGCAGTGTATTTCGCATGAGAAAGAAGAAAAGGGCAGCAATCTTTGGTTCTGGATTATTTCCACTGTTTCTTGCAGGGGAACTGGAAAAGAAAATGTATCCTACGACAATTTATTGTAAGGAAGAAGATTATGAAAGCTATATTGCAGCGGCAGCCGGACATCTTTTGGAATCAGACCGCAGCAATGAAGCGAAACGTCTGAAATCTATGGATCTTTCTTTTGAATTTGGATGCAGTTTGAATCTTTCGTTTATCAGAGAAAAAATGGAACTGGCAGATGTGGTATGCGCATCAGAAGAAGTGGCAAAAATGTTAGCTCCGGAAGAAGCAGCAGATGTCGAGATTATGTTAAGAGAACAGGCAAAGATTGTCAGCGGACCTGCGGAATCTGTGATGGATGCGGCTTTTGCCGCAAAGCGGGCAGCTTTGACAGTGGATCTTCTGGTACAGAATTTATCGCCGCACAGCAACAGAGGTAGTGAAGGAGCAGTGACTACCAAGCTTTATACGAACATGGAAGGAATCCATGGATCGAATAAGATTTTCTGTGGTCAGGATGGGTATTCAAAAGAAGAAGCTGTAGAAGAAGCAAAACGATGTATTCAGTGTCATTGTGACGAATGCATGAAAGGCTGTGTGTATTTAAGTGAATATCAAAAACATCCGGGTTTATTAGCCCGTGAGATCTATAATAATACGCAGATTATCATGGGAGATCATCCGATGAACAAACCGATGAATGCCTGTGCCCTCTGTGGACAGTGTACGGTGATCTGTCCGAATGGATTTGATATGAGTCAGGTGTGTAAGTCAGCAAGAGAAAATATGGTATCCACAGATAAGATGCCGCTGGCGCCACATGAATTTGCACTGATGGACATGTTATTTTCAAATTCAGAGGCTTTTTTGAGCAGACTCCAGCCGGGATATGAAACTTGCAGATATGTATTTTTCCCGGGCTGTCAGGCAGGTGCGATAGCGCCGGATGTGGTTATACAGGCATACGAAGATTTAAGTAATCGGGTAGCTGGAGGCGTTGCTCTGATGCTGGGATGCTGTGGTGCAATCAGCGAATGGGCAGGCCGCTATGAAATGACAGAAAAAGTAAATGAGCAGCTGAAACAGGAACTGGCCAAGCTTGGTGATCCGATCATCATTGCAGGCTGTCCAAGCTGCATGAAGCAGCTAAAAGAAAGTATTGGAGCACATGTTATAGGAATCTGGGAAATTTTGAGAAAAATCGGACTTCCACAGCAGGCGAAAGGACTGGAGATACCGGTTGCCATACATGATGCCTGTGGTGCCAGAGGGGATGCACAGACACAAGATATGATACGACAACTTTTGTCGGATATGGGATGTATCGTTGAAGATACAGAATATTCCAGAGATTTGTCTCCATGTTGTGGATATGGAGGTCTGACGGCATATGCCAATAAAGATATGGCAGCGAAAATGACAGAAAAGTGTCTGGAACGTTCCGATGCACCATATATTACATACTGCATGGCATGCAGAGACCGATTTGCCAGAGAGGGAAGAGAATCCCGACATATACTTGAACTTCTGTATGGGGCAAATGCCAGCAATATGCCTGATATCAGTGAGAAACGCTACAACAGGCTCATATTGAAACAAACACTTTTAAAAAACATCTGGAATGAGGAATCGGTCATGGAGAAAAAAGACTATACTGTTGCCTATACAGAGGAGGCAATCCATATGATGGATGAGCGCATGATACTGAAAAGTGATGTGGAACGTGTGTTATCAGATTACAGAGAAAATCAGGAGGCAATCCTGGATGAAGAAACAAAAGAACTGGTGACAAGAAGCAGACTGGGAAATGTCACATTCTGGGTGCGGTTTGTGGAAACAGAAGACGGATATCTGGTACACAGAGCATACAGTCATCGAATGAATATTATGAAAAGGGTGGGACAGTAATGGCAGTAGAGAGAACATATTATACGATTGATCCGGAAGGAAAGCTGACCTGCATGAAATGTAAGGTTCCTCTTGTAAAAGGAAAAGCAAAATTTATGTATCTGGAAAATGGATTTCCTGTGGAAATGCCTGTCTGCCCAAAGTGTGGGTTTGTGTATGTTCCGGAAGAACTCGCACTTGGAAAAGTGCTCGCGGTGGAGCGTGCACTGGAGGATAAATAGATGAACAGGCATCCGGGAGGGGAAGCGCAGACGCTTCATCTTCTGGAGAACATAGAATGGAAAAAAGAAATGAAAGCACTGGATCTTGGAGCAGGAGAAGGAGACACGGTACGAATCCTGAAATCATTTGGGCTGGAAGCACATGGCGTGGATCTTTTCCCACGGGGCAGTGATGTGGAAATAGGCGATTTTCTGCATTTGCAGTATTCATCAGACAGTATAGATCTTTGCATCAGCCAGTGTGCATTTTTTGTCAGCAGAGATCAGAAAAATGCACTATCTGAATGTTGGCGTGTTTTGAAAAAGGGAGGATTTCTTTTATTATCAGATCTGGATACCGGAAATCTTTTGGAAATGGCAGAACAGACAGGGTTTACCATTCTCCGACAGGAGGATCAGACGTTACTTTGGCGGGAATATTATCTGGAAGCAATCTGGAATGATTCGTTCTGCTGCGACGAGTATAAGCTCCTGCAGAAAGAGTATAAAGGAAAGAAGCTGCGCTATACCATGTTGGTTGGCAGAAAGGAGTAGCACATGGATCTTTATGAAAGAATCATAGAACTTAGCAGTATGGGTTATCATTGCTCACAAATGGTTATGATTATGACACTGGAAGCCATAGGTGAGGAAAATCCACAGCTTGTAAAGGCTTTGGGAGGTCTTGGCGGCGGGATCGGTTATTGTGGAGATACCTGTGGCTGCCTGACAGGAGGAGCCTGTGCGATAGGTTTGTTCCTTGGCAATCTGGCTCCGCAGGAGAAAGAAGATATACAGATGAAACCGGCTGTGCAGGAATTATATCAGTGGTTCCATAAGAAGACCGAAGAAGAATTTGGTGCTTTTTATTGTAAGGATATCACTTCTAATTTGGATTGGGGAGTGATTATGGAGCAATGTCCTGCGCTGATTGCAGATACTTATACGAAAGTGATAGAAATACTGACAGAACGGGGAATATTGGAACTATGATTACGCTGGGTAAAACAAAAAGTGTATGCCCGATATGTATGAAAGTACTTACGGCTAAAAAATGTATCGGTGAAGATGGCATTTATCTGGTGAAAGAATGTGATATCCACGGAAAGTTTCAGACACTGATCTGGGAAGGAACGGCAGCAGAGTATCTTTCCTGGGGAAGAGAAAACCTGTCTGCGGAGACTCCGGTAAATCCCAAAATCAAAGAGAAATCCTGCCCGGATAATTGTGGACTCTGTGAGGAGCACGAAAGAAAAGGCTGTTGTATGATACTGGAAGTGACAAAGCGCTGCAATATGCACTGCCCGGTCTGCTTTGCTTCGGCAGGAGAATGTCTGGAAAACGGTGATCTTTCAATTGATGAAATAGAAAAGCAATATGATTTTCTGATGGATCATGGAGGACCATTCAATATTCAGCTCTCAGGTGGAGAACCAACCATGCGGGAGGATCTTCCGGAGATCATACATATGGGCAGAGAAAAAGGGTTTACATTTTTTCAATTGAATACCAATGGAATCCGTCTTGCGCAGGAAGCAGGATATGCCAGAAAACTAAAAAAAGCAGGACTGAATACAGTATTTCTTCAGTTTGACGGTGTCACAGATGATGTGTATCAGACATTGCGCGGACGCTCTATGATAGAACTGAAAGAAAAGGCTGTGTTAAACTGTTCGGAAGCGGAACTGGGAATTGCCCTGGTACCTGTCATTGCGCCAGGAGTAAATGACATGCAGGTTGGAGATATTCTGAAGTTTGCGATGGATCATATGCCATTTGTAAGAGGAGTACATTTCCAGCCGATCAGCTATTTTGGCAGATGTTCTCAGCAGCGTCCACAAGCTCCGATTACCGTACCAAAGATGTTGAAGCTGATCGAGGAACAGACTGACGGGCTTATGAAAAGCAAGGATTTCGCCGGTGGTGGAGCAGAGAATCCATACTGTTCTTTTCATGCAAGTTATCTGAAAAAAGGTGAGAGGGAACTGAAACTTTTGGAAAAGAAATCAGGCAGAGGATGTTGTTGTACTACCAGCGATAATTCCAGACAGTATGTGGAAAATCAGTGGAGCTATAGCACAAAAAAATTTGATGATGGAGAAATGACACAGACAGATGCGCTGGATGAATTCCTGATCCGGGTTCATAATGAAACTTTTGCAGTATCAGGGATGATTTTTCAGGATGCATGGAATCTGGATCTTGAACGTCTGAAAAGATGTTATATCTGCGAGGTGGATTCTGATTATGGAATGGTGCCGTTTTGTGCATATAATCTGACGAATTCGAAAGGAATATATTTATACAGAAAGTGAAACGATCGAATATAGATGCAATGATCTGTAAGCAGGAAGGTATTACAGAGATTACAAGAGATGAAATACACAGAATACAGCTGGAGAAATTAAATATTGTACTGAAGAGAGAGAAAGAACGAGAGGGTTTTTACCGAGATTTGCCGGAAAGACTGGAAAGCCTGATAGATTTGAGAAGCCTTCCTTTTACGACAGAAACAGATCTGGCACGAGATGGAGGCAGGATGCTGCTTTGCTCCCAGGGGGAAGTACAGAAAGTGATATCAGAACAGACAAGCGGAACTACCGGTGCCGGTAAACGTGTATTCTATACAGAGGGAGACTGTGAACACACCATAGAACTTTTTATGGCAGGTCTGGGTGAATTTATTTATCCTGGAAGTATAACGATGGTGGCTATGCCATTTTCAGGTCCTTTTGGATTAGGAGAACTGATCGCGGAGGCAATCAGACGTCTGGGAGCAAAACCTCTTTCAACCGGGACAGGAAGAACTTATGGCGAACTGAACAGGATTCTGGAAGAGGAGCAGCCGGATACGTATGTGGGAATGCCGACGGCATTGCTGTCCATGCTTCGAATGTGCGGAAAAGGCAGTATAAAAAGAGCACTGGTATCCGGAGATGCCTGTCCGAAAACTGTCATGAAAGCAATCGAAGAAATTCTGCAAACACGACTTTGGCCGCACTATGGTTCCAGAGAGATGGGGCTTGGAGGTGCCATTTGCTGCACGGCGCATGAGGGCATGCATATGCGGGAAAACCATTGTATTACAGAGATTATAGATGAGAACGGAAATGTGCTGCCGGACGGTAAATGGGGAGAACTGGTGATTACAACCATTGGAATGGAAGCACAGCCGTTGATTCGATATCGAACCGGTGACTGGTCAAGGATCATTCCAGGAAGATGCCTCTGTGGAAGTGAAATAAAACGCCTGGACTTTGTAAAGCGGATGGATCCATTGGGAAGTATCAGAGAGATGGATGAATTGCTGTTTGAGATTCCGGAACTGGTAGATTATTGTGTGAAAATTGTAGATGGAAAAAAGGAAATTACAGCGCTTTTTACATCGGACAATGGAGAAGAACGAATCAGGAGTGTTTTGGAAGAGAAGGATATTCGTTCATGGAACTGCAAAAAAGCAAAGTGGGAAGATGGGGCGCTGTATCCTGGCAAACGAGTTACAAGGCAGTGATTTCGTGGTATCATGGAATCACTGCCTTGCCTGTTATTCAGGATAGTATGGACAATCTTCCTGGATGCATTCGCGATTATCTTCGCAGTATTTACACGTTATAGAAGACAACGGAATGTTTACAGAACAAAACTGACTGTAAAAATGAACGGCTTCTTCGATGGCAATTCTGCTGGTACGTTTGCAGCAGCGAGGTCCACCAACATCTGCCAGTCTGGATAAAATAATGGAAACAAGTTTTTGAGGAAACGGCCATGCATCTTTGTGAAGTGGACTGGATCCAGTCATAACGGACATGAAAATACCGGCTCCGGCAGCAGCTCCACAGACACCCCAGTAACCACAGGTACCGCCCGGAACCTGCTTCGCTCTTTTACAGATTTCAGATAGTGCAGCATCGTAATCCATATGTTCTCCATTATTGCGAAACGCTGTCAGAAGAACACATGGGACAATTGCATGATGCTCCGGTCCATGCATATGTACAGATGGAAGATCCATAATTTTTTCCAGAAGAAGCAAAGCATCTTTTTCGGTACTGTCTCTGAGCGCTGCGATTACCGGAGCATATGTGCCATAGCTGTGACAGGCATCACAGATAAAGTGACTATTTTCACAGACCGCATTGGTTAATTGCTCTTTATGGCAGATACTACACGTCTGAATAGAGCTTTCAGCACGATACGTAATAGGAGCACCACAAATCAGACATCCGGAAAAATGTTCCGCTTCACCACAACAACAGGAATTATTCGTATGATCCATTTGATTCACCTCCGGAGAATTTATTTTAATAGTGTTAACGATGTAAAAAGTATAACATAAAATGAAAAAGTAATGATAAAGTATCTTGACAATCATGTTACTTTGGGTATATGATTTGATCCAATAAAGGGGAGTAACCTGCGCTTAACAAATTGCGTTTGTGATGTTGTCAGTACGGTGGAAGCATCCGGTATCATAAGGAAATGGTGAGACTTTTATTGCATTTTTTATTATGCAATGAAGGTCTTTTTTTTATATTTTTTTCAAAGAGGTCTTTCATTGCATAAGAAATTCAGGTAGTAAATACTTAGAAACGATGAGGCGGAAGTGATGAAGGAAATTTATCAGCAGACGGTAGAAGAGGTTCTTGAAAGGGTGAATGGCAAGAAATCTGGGCTTACAAGTGAACAGGTGAAAAGATCCAGAGAAAAGTGTGGGTGGAATGAACTTACAGAAGGAAAGAAGAAAGGTATCCTGCAGATTTTCTTTGAAGGAGCTGTCTATTTCCCGACAGACAATCATGAGAAAATCTCACCACAATAAATGAAAACTGGATACTAGCTATACGTTATGTAGTGGTATACTTAAGGTGCCGAATAAGATCGGAAGGGGATTGGTGCTTACAAGCCCGTCCGACAGACTGATTTTCAGCTCCTTAGGTGTACCACTTTTTGTTTCCATCGGGTTTTGATGAGGACGCAGGACAGCCAACAATTAAGCAAGGAGCTGCATCGGCTTATGCGAAGGAGGTTTGCTTTATGGAAGTATTGTATAAGCGGTGTTGTGGGATTGACATTCATAAAAATATGATGGTAGCCTGTATTTTTACGAGTGTCAGAAAAAAAGAAATCCGTCAGTTTTCAACAATGACGGAAGATATTCTCCAATTAGTTTCGTGGCTGAAAGAAACAGATTGTGAGATGGCTGCCATGGAAAGTACGGGCTCTTATTGGAAACCTGTATATAACATATTTGAAGAAGAACAGATACCGATCATGGTTGTGAATGCGCAGCATATCAAAGGAGTTCCCGGACGTAAGACGGATGTAAAAGATGCAGAGTGGATTGCCGATCTGGTACGCCATGGATTAGTAAAGGCAAGTTACATACCAAATAGGGATCAAAGAGAACTGCGAGAAATAACCCGTTACCGCCAGGAGGTAATTGAAGAACGTGCTCGTGAATTAAATCGAATTCAGGCTGTTTTAGAAGGCTGCAATGTTAAATTGAGCAGTGTAATTACCGATATCAGCGGAAAAAGCGGTATGGCAATTTTAAAGGCAATTGTATCTGGAGAAACAGATCCGGTTGTTTTAAGTGAACTTGCCGAAGGAAGAGCCAGAGATAAAATTCCAGAAATGCAGAAATCCCTACAAGGACGGATATCAGAACATCAGCAAAAAATGTTGAAACATCAACTTGGCATATTGAAAGCCTGACCGCTTTAATTATAGATTTAGATGCGGATATTAAAAAAAAACAGAATCCATAAACTGGGCAATCGAAGCTTTGGATGATATGCCTGGGATTGGAAGAAAAAGTGCAGAACGAATTTTAGCGGAAACTGGTGTGGAAATGGAGCACTTTCAAAATGAATCCCGTTTCAGCTCATGGGCGGGGCTTGTGCCTGAGTGTAAGGAAAGCGCCGGAAAAAAGATGAGTACACGAATACGGAAAGGAAATAAATATTTGAAAGCAACGCTGGTGGAATGTGCTCGTGCTGGAATACGAAATAAGCAAAGTTATCTCTACTCCCGTTATCAAAGAATTGCCGCGCGCAGAGGTGGGAAAAGGGCTTTAATTGCAGTAGCCCATACCATGTTAATCGCGATCTATCATATACTAAAAGAGAAAGTTCCTTATCATGACCTTGGAGCGGACTACTACTCCGTTATCAATCAAGAAAAGATAATCAATAGGAATATTCGTACATTAGAAAAGTTAGGGGTAAATGTAATGATTCAGCCGAAATGAATCTCTTTAACTGTATAATTAAGAGAAGAAAATAAGCCCGCCAAAAGGCGAGCTTATTTAGAATGCTTGTTTATAGGTTATCGCTGAACTACGTTTTCAGGACAGCTCGCCTCGTTTGATCAATTCGTATACGGTTGTTTTCCTGATCTTTAATTTGTCGGCGATTTCCTGAGCAGTATAAAGTTTATTCATCAATACCAACCATAACGTTAGTAGCTTTGATCACTGCATAAGCATCAGAGCCTACTTCCAGTCCGAGTTCATCTACAGCGGCGCAGGAGATGGTAGAAACGATGATATTGCCGCCACCGATATCAAGGGTTACGATAGAGTTGACAGCTCCCTTTTTGATGTCGATCACTTTTCCTTTTAACTGATTACGTGCACTTAATTTCATTGAATTTTCCTCCTAAAAAATATTTTTGGTATTTATTAACAATTTCTATCATAGCACAGAGCAAATAGTTTGACAAGAATGACTATTTGAACTAAAATAAACAAAACAGAACGAAACAAAACGAAACACAACAATAAAAGGCAAAGGAGAACAAATATGAAGAAAAAGATGATCTCAGTAATGCTTGCAGGTTTGCTTGCAGCAGGCATGAGCGCAGGAAGTGTACAGGCAGCAGCAGAGGATACAAGTGGTGATCTGTATGTGTTTATTGCAGCCAGTCTGAACAACGCAATGGAAGAAATCCAGAAGGATTTCAATGAGGATTATCCGGATGTAAACATCCTGTATAATGCGGACAGTTCAGGAACTCTTCAGACACAGATTGAAGAAGGCTCCAGATGTGACATCTTCTTCTCAGCAGCAACCAAACAGATGGATGCACTGGTAGACGAAGAACTGGCAAAGAAAGATTCTGTAGTGGATCTTCTTGAGAACAAAGTTGTCCTGATCAAGCCAAAGGGTGGCGAGACAAAGGTAACAGGCTTTGAGAATATCACAGATGCAGCGAACATCGCTCTTGCAGGAGAGGATGTACCGGTTGGACAGTATGCACGTGAAATCTTTAAGAACCTGGGAATCGAAGATGACGTAAATAAGATGGAGATCAACGAAGGAAAGAACGTAACAGAAGTTCTTGCATCCGTGAGTGAGGGAAGTAACGAAGTTGGTATCGTATATGCAACAGATGCGGCTTCTGTTGCAGATAAAGTAGATATCATTGCGGAAGCTCCGGAAGGATCTCTTAAGACACCGGTTCTTTATCCGGTGGGACTGACAGAGGATAAAGAGGCTTCTGACTCTGAAGCAGCAGCTGCAGATGCCTTCCTTGCATATCTCCAGACAGATGAAGCTCTTAAAGTATTCGAAGAATATGGATTTACACCATACAAAGCAGAAGAAAAAGCAGAGGATGCAGAAGAAAACGCTGAGACTATAGAGGCAGCTGAGACAGAAGAAGCAGCAGAATAATACGTAAGGCATTCTTGAATATGACAAACAGTCAGAAAGAGGCAGGAGTTACAGCTGCCTCTTTTTCTGATAAAGGGGAAATGAGAAACGATGGAATTTTTACAGGAAATAAACTGGAGTCCACTGTGGATATCGTTAAAGACAGGTGTAGTTGCAACGACAATTGCCTTTTTTCTGGGAATTTTCTGTGCAAGAAAAATCATGAAGCTCAAACCGGCTTCAAGAGCGATTCTGGACGGCATTCTCACTATGCCGCTGGTTCTTCCGCCGACTGTTGCAGGATTTTTCCTCCTGTTGATCTTCAGTCTTCGGAGGCCATTCGGTAAATTTCTGATGGACAGCTTTGATTTTAAGGTGGTGCAGACCTGGAAGGGATGTGTGATCGCGGCAGCAGTGATCGCATTCCCATTGATGTACCGCAATGCCAGGGCTGCCTTTGAACAGGTGGATGTGAACCTGATCTATGCAGGACAGACTCTGGGAATGAGTGACAGAAAGATTTTCTGGAAGGTGATCGTACCGGCTGCGGGTCCGGGAATTGCCTCCGGAACTGTGCTGGCATTTGCGAGAGCAATCGGAGAGTATGGTGCGACTTCCATGCTTGCGGGAAATATCCTTGGCAAGACAAGAACCGTATCTGTGGCCATTGCATCAGAAACAGCAGCAGGAAATTATGACGTTGCCGGTTTCTGGGTTGTGGTGATCGTAGTGATCTCATTTGTGATCGTGGTACTTATCAATATCGTCTCCGGAAGGGGAATGAAGAGCAGAAGGTGGATCTGATGGCAGTACATGTAGAAATAGAAAAGAACTTCAGGGGGTTTTCATTAAAGACAGCATTTGACAGCAAAAGCTCTGCGACAGGAATACTTGGAGCATCCGGAAGCGGCAAGAGCATGACGCTCAGATGTATTTGTGGAATTGAAAAGCCGGATAAAGGAAAGATCATCATCAATGGAAAAACTGTCTTTGATTCCGAAAAAAAAATCAATCTCAAACCACAGGATCGCCGGATCGGGTATCTGTTTCAGAATTATGCACTTTTTCCGACGATGACAGTCAGGGATAATATTACATGCGGTTTTCGCGGTGCAAAAGAGACACTGGATGCAAAAGTGACGGATTTCATCAGAAGATATCAGCTTGAAGGCCTGGAAGACCGTTATCCGTCTCAGCTTTCCGGTGGACAGCAGCAGAGGGTGGCTCTGGCGAGAATGATGATCGGTGAGCCTGAGGTAATTCTTCTTGATGAACCATTTTCTGCACTTGACGGTTATCTCAAAGATACGCTTCAGAAAGATATGGAAGATTTCCTGAAACAATATCAGGGTGATATGATCATGGTAACGCACAGCAGAGATGAGGCCTTCCGGTTCTGCAAAGAGCTTATGCTCCTTAAAGACGGAAGAACTCTGACTTTCGGAGAGACCAGACAGATTTTTGAACAGCCGGGGCTCATCGAAGCCGCTCGCCTTACCGGCTGCAAAAATAACTCCAGGATCCGTAAGCTTGGACCTTATGAGGTGGAAGCAATTGATTGGGGAATCAGGCTTTGCACTACCCGGGAAGTAACAGATGAATTTACTCATATTGCCATCAGGGGGCACTGGATCAGACCTGTCGAAACCGATGGGCAGAATTGCATTCCATTTGAAGTGCAGGAATATATAGAAACTACCTTCGAACATCAATATCTTATTAAATGTCCGGATGCAGATTCAAAGGCTGTTCTCTGGTGGATGCGGCCAAAATCTAATTTCCGGGAGTCCTCCGATTTCAGAGAGTATGAAACTTTTTCTGTAAAATAATGTTTATAAGGTTCTTCTATGATACAATAAATATCATTAGGAGGGCCTTTTATTATGGCAAGACAAAAGAAACCTGTACATCGTGTACAAATGACAGAAGGAAAACGAAACATCATCCATCAGCTCCTGGAAGAGTACGATATCCAGTCTGCAGAAGACATTCAGGATGCGCTCAAGGATCTTTTAGGCGGCACCATTAAGGAAATGATGGAAGCTGAAATGGATGATCATCTTGGTTACGAAAAATCCGAACGCTCAGATAATGATGATTATCGCAATGGTTATAAGCGGAAACAGGTCAACAGCCGGTATGGCTCGATGGAAATCGAAGTGCCACAGGATCGCAAATCAACGTTTGAACCACAGGTTGTGAAAAAACGTCAGAAAGATATTTCCGATATTGATCAGAAGATCATTTCCATGTATGCCAAAGGAATGACTACCCGGCAGATTTCCGAAACCATCGAAGATATTTATGGCTTTGAAACTTCTGAAAGTTTTATTTCTGATGTGACTGATAAGATCCTGCCACAGATCGAAGACTGGCAGAACCGGCCACTGGACGAGGTCTATCCCATTCTCTACATTGATGCAATCCATTATTCTGTAAGGGATAATGGCGTGATCCGAAAGCTTGCTGCTTACGTGATTCTGGGAATCAACACGGAAGGAAAAAAAGAAGTTTTAACCATCAGTGTTGGCGATAACGAAAGCGCAAAATACTGGCTTTCCGTTATGAATGAACTGAAAAATCGTGGTGTCAAAGATGTATTAATTATCTGTGCCGATGGTTTAACCGGAATCAAAGAAGCGATCGCAGCAGCTTTTCCAAAGACGGAATACCAGCGCTGTATTGTACACCAGGTAAGAAACACGTTGAAATATGTCCCGGATAAAGACAGAAAAGCCTTTGCTACGGATCTGAAAACCATTTATCAGGCCACAGATGAAAAGAAAGCTCTGGCAGCCTTAGAGCGTGTAACAGAAAAATGGACACCGAAATATCCGAATTCCATGAAGCGCTGGAAGGATAACTGGGACGCAATCTCGCCGATCTTTAAATTTTCAACGACGGTCAGAACGGTGATTTATACTACAAATGCTATTGAATCCCTGAATTCTACCTACCGGAAACTGAATCGCCAGAGAAGCGTATTTCCAAGCGATACAGCTCTATTAAAGGCACTGTATCTTGCCACATTTGAAGCTACGAAGAAATGGACCAGTACGATCCGCAACTGGGCACAGGTGTATGGTGAACTGAGTATTATGTACGAAGGACGCCTCCCAGAGTAACGAATAAACAGGCGAATAAAACGGGCGGAAAACCGCCTGCTCTTGACATGCCATTCAACAACTGTTATATATAAAACAAGGGTGAGAAGCCTGATTTTCAGGCTTACCACCCTTACATATCATAGAAGAATCTTATTTACAGACTTTTTCTCATAGTCTCGAGAAATAACTGGACACAATTATCCACTTATTTTAAATATCCATCTGAGATACGTAAATTAATATACACTACAAATTCTATCGAAAATTTTAACCGCCAGCTACGCAAGGTTACGAAATCCAAGACTATTTTTCCGACCGATGATGCACTTTTCAAGATGCTCTATCTGGCAATGATGGATGCTACAAAAAAATGGACCGGAAAGGCTTGGGACTGGGGTCTGACACTGGATCAGTTATGCATCTATTTTGGGGATCGGATCCAGCCAGAGGATATCGATTAAGCACAGATCCAATCGCATATCAAGGGTAAATAAACGCCCGATTTTCTCGGGCGCCCTTGACATGCAATAGAATCCATGCTACTAAATAAACAACAGGCTGAACAGCAAAGTATGCCATTCAGCCCATCACATTATATTTTTGTATTCTATAAACCTATGATTTTATCATCAATCTGAGAGGTTTACACAGAATAATTTACACTACCTCGGCGTTTGTTGGTTACAAGAGAATGTATTTTACACTTATTTTCCAAATGTATTGCTGGATTTAGCAGCAGCTTTAGCTGCCATGGTGTTAGTGGACTCAAACAAGGAAGTTGTCGGTGCGACCGGACACATCAGTACCCGTCCTGTTCCACGATAAACATTTACCAGACCCTCTCCGCTAACTGCAGATCCGACAAGTGTTTTTGTAGATCTTTCTACGGTAAACTCAAGATTTGATGACCAGCATACAGCAAGGTTTCCATCAATTTTCAGTTCATCATTTTCCAATATGACTTCAATCAATTCATCTTCGGGAACATTAGACTCCAGTGCAGCTACACCATTTCCCTGCAAACTCAGATTAAACAGACCTTCGCTACCTAATACTGCTGATGAAAGGTTCTTTCTGGCTACAACTTTACTTTTTACATTTGCATCACAAGCCAGGAACATGCCATCTTCAATTGTCATTCCGGCTGGTCCCCATTTGCCAATGTCTGCAAGGATAATATATTTGTATGTCGGTTCTAATACCAGACAGCCTTCACCAACATATTCCGGTTTAACTGCGGTTTCTTTTGTAACCGCACCCTTGAGTGCCTTTCCAAGGAAATCTCCGATACCTTTTACACCAGATGTGGCTTGTACATTACCACCCATCCATTGCATGGCACCAGCCTGGATAACAGCTGAATGGTCTTTATCAATATCAATAACAACCTGTCTTCTTCTGACATTCATTTTACTCATGAAATACTCATTCATTGCATTCATAGGCGAAACGCTGGCATCCTGCACATATTCAAGCACATGGAAGTTTTCGATACTTTTCGCATATTTTCTGTTTTCATTTTGCAAGTTTTCAATTCGCATAGCATAATCTCCCTTTTAATAATAATTTATGATGTTGCTCGGATATGCTTATTATAAAAGAGGCAGCATAGATAGGAAACAATTCGTGCAGAGAAATATAAAGACAGAATTCTCAAAATTCGAGAAATATAAAGATGCAATTCCTCATGGTGGATGTGTATTATGAAAAATAAATTTGTTATAGTGACAATATCAACAAAAAAACAGAATATAAATGGGGTGATCAGATGGAAGCGGCACAGAGAATTCGATTAATCCGGATAATAGAAAAGATGGAGAAAAATCCGGCATTCAGTAATAAGCTTGGCATAAAGAACACATCTGAATATTTAGCAGAAAAAGAACAGAAAAAATGAAAGACACATATCAGAATGAGTTTCAGAAGGAGTAAAAAATGTTATCGTTATTATTTGCAATTTGTATGATTTGGTTTGTTGGAAAATTTTTTGTTTTTGGGTTAAGAGCATCCTGGGGAATTATGAAATTACTTTGCACAGTTATTTTCTTCCCGGTGATATTGATTGGTATGGTTGTAGGTGGACTGATGTACATTGCTTTTCCATTGTTGATTGTCGGTGGCATTATAGCATTGGTGACGTCACATTCATAATCGATCAGGAGGAGAAAACGAATGGTATATGATATTGAAAAAGAAAAAAGAGAAGCAATTGAAGCTGGACGTAGAGCTTTGAACAGTCTTCAGGCAGCAAAAGAAAATTTAAACAGTGCAAAGAACTGGGGACTGGTAGATATGTTTGGCGGTGGTTTTTTCACTACGATGCTAAAACATTCTAGAATTGATCAGGCCAAACGGAATATGGAACAGGCAAAGTATGATCTTCGTAATTTCAGTAGAGAATTAAATGATGTAAATATGGTATGTAACTTGAATATCGATACTGGAGATTTTCTTTCTTTTGCGGATTATTTTTTTGATGGATTTGTTGTGGACTGGGTGGTCCAGGATCGAATCAATAATGCAAAAAGACAGGTAGAAGAAGCTATTCGAAGAACAGAAAGTATCGTCAATCAATTACAGCGTATGTAAAGGAAAAGGCAATGAGTCAGAAATGGTTCATTGCTTTTCGTCGCGTTATGGCTTATTTTAATTTTTCTTTTTCGGCATTTAAGAGCTCAAGATTCTTGGTGAAGGCGCTTTCTCCGGAACCTTGATACCAGCTTTGCGGATCATAGCATCAAAATTTTTTTCAATTATATGCAGGGTATTCTGTTGCTTCTGGAGATCCTGCTTTTCTTTTTTTGCTGAGGACAGTTCTTCTTCCAGTTTCATCTGTTGTCGCTGCAGTTTTTCAGCCGACGGAAGTTTGTGAATACCAAATTCTGAGAACGTATGATGTCACGACAGGCCCGATAGACTTCACAGTGTTTCTGAATTACTTGTTGATTTTGAATTGCCAGCCTCGTTTGTTGAATCTTATTATCGGTGGCGTGAATGGAAGCCTCCAAATCTGCAACATGATTTTTGAATTCTTCGTAGTTTAGTTGGCAATTAAAGGCCTTTAATCAGCGTTTAATCTGCCATAGGACCCAATTATCTCCGCCATAGAACCAGTTGGTTGTCGGGATTTTCGCACAGCTATTTATTGTAAGATGATAACATCAAAAAAGAAGAAAAATCCAAGGAGGACTGGCAGATGAAAGGTTATAACACAAGGTTAGTATGGATAATATCAGCAGAAATAAGGTATCTGCTGTCGGAACAGAAAAAGTTTCAAAATAAATCAAAAAATATTGATGAAGTCTACCAATCAGTGTTTTTTCGTTGTATAATGTTTTTGTCGTACAGGGTCACTTTCCTTTGTAATGTTTTGGGTCAAATTCATTATACATCAGAAAGTTCTGTACGATATTTTTTTATGAAAAAGTTGTAAAGTGGTGTTAGATAATAAAATATTGGAACAATGAAAGAGGAACAGGAAATATTTGAGCGAATTGTTATGACGAGAAAGATTTCTGGTCAAGATAGATAAGAATTAGAGTACAGGAGAAAGTAAATGGTAAAACAAATAGTAAGAGATGTTTTCTTCTTAGGCCAGCCATCTGAACCGGCCACGAAAGCTGACATCCAGGTTGGAAAGGATCTGCAGGATACGCTGCAGGCGAACAGAGAACGTTGTGTTGGTATGGCGGCGAACATGATTGGTGTAAAGAAGAATATCATCATTGTGAATATGGGATTCATAAATGTTGTGATGTTCAATCCGGTGATTGTTTCAAAACGTGACATGTATGAGACAGAAGAAGGCTGTCTGTCGCTGGATGGTGTTCGTAAGACGACCAGATACCAGGAAATAGAAGTAGAGTATTATGACTTCAAATGGAAAAAACAGCGCCAGAAATTGTCAGGATGGACAGCACAGATTTGCCAGCATGAAATTGATCATTTGTCTGGAAAGATTATTTAACCGCATGCGGATTGCGAATATTCGCTTGACTCAAAGTGGATTGTGAGGTGACGGATATGCTGAAAAACGTACTGATTGTGGTAGATGATATAGAAAAATCCATAGAGTTTTATAGGGACTTATTTGGACTGCAAGTGATTCTTAAGAATGAAGGTAATGTAATCTTATCAGAGGGACTTGTTTTGCAGGATGCCGACATATGGAGGAGAACATTGAATGAAACTTCTACACCATTCAATAACAGGATGGAATTGTATTTCGAGGATTTTGATATAGATGGATTGCTTGCAAAATATGAATCTGGTAAGTATTTCGTCCGATATGCCACTGAACTAACAGAACTTGCAGGTGGGCAGAAGCTTGTAAGGCTGTATGATCCGAGTGGTAATCTCATCGAGGTTCGTACGCCATTTATGTGTAATTAAAGGAGAAGATATGCAGATTTTTGTTGATGCAGATGCCTGTCCGGTAATTGGTATTGTTGAAAAAGTTGCAAAAGAGCACAGTGTTCCGGTAACGTTGTTGTGTGATACCAATCATGTGTTATCTTCTGATTACAGTGAAGTGATCGTAGTTGGAGCCGGAGCAGATGCCGTGGATTATAAACTGATCAGCATTTGCCATAAAGGCGATATTGTTGTATCACAGGACTACGGTGTGGCTGCAATGGCATTAGGAAAAAATGCGTATGCGATTCATCAATCCGGGAAATGGTATACCAATGAAAATATTGACCAGATGCTTATGGAACGGCATCTGAATAAGAAAGCACGAAGGGCATCCGGAAAGAATCATTTAAAAGGACCACGAAAACGAACATCGGAGGATGATGAGCATTTTAGAGAATCCTTTGAGAAAATGATACATATGGCAATGGATAAGGAGAATTGATTTGAACGTACAGATTTTTGGAACAAAGAAGTGCAATGATACAAAGAAAGCAGAACGTTTCTTTAAGGAACGTGGGATCAAGTTTCAGTTTATTGATATGAAAGAAAAGGGCATGAGCAAGGGCGAATTCAATTCGGTTGCCCAGGCAAATGGTGGACTGGAAAATATGATAAACTGGGAGGGCAAGGATAAGGATCTGCTTGCGCTCATTAAGTACATTGCAGAGGAAGATAAACTTAAGAAGGTGCTGGAAAATCCGCAGGTGATTAAGACACCGGTGGTTCGTAATGGAAAACAATCCACTCTTGGATATCAGCCGGATATCTGGAAGGCGTGGAAGTAAGAAACAGGATGTTTTACCATGTATGAGGAAGAAGAAAATCGCTGGCGTTGTTCCTTCCGGTCTGATGGAAAATGGATCAATGTAAACGAACTCCTGCAGACGTTTGGCGGAGGTGGACATGCTGCAGCAGTTGGTGTGCGCAAACGGACGAATGATGTTGAAAAATTCAGGCAGGAAATCCTTGAGTGGATTGTTATGATGAGAAAGTTTTCCGGGCATGATAAATAAGAATTAGAAACAGAACACAGGAGAATCGGGAGGTGTAGAATGATGGAAAAGAAAAGAACCTATATTGCAATCGATCTTAAGTCATTCTATGCGTCTGTGGAATGTAAAGAACGAAATCGCGATCCTTTGACAACCAATCTTGTGGTTGCAGATAAAAGCAGAACAAAAAAGACAATCTGTCTTGCGGTATCGCCAGCATTAAAGTGTTATGGGATACCAGGAAGGGCTCGTTTATTTGAGGTTGTTCAAAAAGTAAAAGAAGCCAATAGCGCCCGCAGGTGGAAAGTGCCGAACAGAACTTTTATCGGAGCCTCTGATGACAGCACAGAATTAGATACCAATCCGGAACTGGAGATTGATTATATTGTTGCTCCTCCCCGGATGGCTCTCTATCTGGAATACAGCACCAGAATTTACAGTATTTATCTGAAATATATTGCGCCGGAAGATATTTTCCCGTATTCGATCGACGAAGTATTTATGGATGTAACGGATTATCTGCATACTTATAATATGACAGCAAGAGAACTTGCAATGACCATGATACAGGATGTGCTGAAAACGACAGGTATAACGGCAACTGCTGGAATCGGAACGAATATGTATCTGTGTAAGATTGCGATGGATATCGTGGCGAAGCACATTAAAGCAGATAAAGATGGTGTACGAATTGCAGAACTGGATGAAATGTCATACCGAAGGAAACTCTGGGGTCACAGACCACTTACTGATTTTTGGAGAGTAGGAAAAGGATATGCAAAGAAGCTGGAAGAATATGGGCTTTATACAATGGGAGATATTGCCAGATGTTCCATCGGAAAAGAAAATGAGTTATATAATGAAGACCTGTTATATAGGTTGTTTGGTGTTAATGCAGAGTTGCTGATCGACCATGCCTGGGGATATGAGCCCTGTACCATGGAAATGGTCAAGGCTTATAAGCCGGAAACGAACAGTGTTTGTTCCGGGCAGGTACTTCATTGCCCTTATGATTTTGAAAAAGCAAAATTAGTTGTCAAAGAGATGACGGACCAGATGGTTTTGGATTTGGTGGATAAGAAGCTTGTAACGGACCAGATTGTGTTGACGGTTGGTTATGATATTGAGAATCTGAACAATGCAGACAGGAGAAAGCAGTATCATGGAGAGGTTACGATCGACCGTTATGGAAGAAGAATTCCGAAACATGCACATGGAACGACCAATCTGAAACGACAGACTTCCTCAACCAAGATGATAACGGATGCAGTAATAGAGTTATATGACAGAATCGTTGACAGAAACCTGCTTGTCAGAAGAATCAATATCACAGCGAACAGGCTTGTGGATGAAAGTTCTGTCAAGAAAGAAGAAGTATATGAGCAGCTGGATCTTTTTACGGATTATGAGGCGCAAAGGAAAAAGCAGGAAGAGGAAGAGGCTGCGCTGGATCGCGAAAAACGTATGCAGGAAGCAATGCTCAGTATCAAAAAGAAATTTGGAAAAAACGCTGTACTGAAGGGGATGAATCTTCAGGAAGGTGCAACCGCCAGGAACAGAAATGAACAGATTGGCGGTCATAAGGCGTAAAGGAGTTGAAAGAGGATGAAAAATAATTCTTATGACGATATCATTAATTTACCGCATCCGGTCTCTAAGAATCATCCGCAAATGTCTCTTCGGGATCGGGCAGCGCAATTTGCTCCTTTTGCAGCCCTGACCGGACATGATGCTGCGATAAAGGAAACGGCAAGATTAACCGATGAAAGATTGGAACTGAGCGAGGAAGCGATTGCTCAGCTGAATGAAAAAATCAATATAATCAGAAATAATATCGGTATAGAACAGAAAGTATCGATAACTTATTTTATTCCCGATGCAAAAAAAGCAGGCGGCTCCTATGTTACGTGCTCTGGTATTGTAAAAAAGATAGACGAATACGAGCATACCATCATTATGACGGATCAAACGGTTATTCCAGTCGAACAGATAAGTGATATTAAATGTGAAGAGTGGTAAATGTGAAAAATGTTTCACTGGTGTTGACTTACTGTTTATAGTATTTCGCAACATCGTTTTTGAATTTTTCAAAAAGAGGATAATAAATATTTATAATGTCCTGAAATTTCTCTGCGGCGAAAGTACCATCGTAATCATGAGACAAATGATTTCTGGATTTCAGCATTTGCAGCCAGGTGTCATCATCAATAATACCATTGGTAAATGCCTGCTGCAGAGTTTCGCGTGGAGAGCCAACTGCAAAATCAAGAATTCCCATTTTTTTGATCAGAATATCTTTCATAACTTTCCAGGAGATGTCGAAAGTAAGACTGAAATTGAGAACAGTTCCTTCGAGAACAAAATCGGTCTTGGGGTCGGCTGTTTTGCTTTTTGCAAGATTGGAGAGACTTTTACAGAAAGTGTTATAGCGGTTAATAAATTTGTTTTCCATATTTTTTTATATCCTCCAATAAATACTCATTTTTTATACTGTCAAAGTCAAAAATATCAATTTTCCTTAGCGTTTCAATCTGCTGAAGATCATCTTCTAACTGCATTAGATTATCACAGCCGTATACTACAAAATCAATATCACTGGTGGGGGTTGCAGTGCCTGTGGCGAAGGAACCGAATAAATCAAGGCGTTTTACGTTATTTTTTTTGCAAATCATGGTTACTTTTTCGATGATTTCGGAAATGGGCATTACGTTCATGATCCACTCATGTCCTCCTTTACTTGGAAAATTCTGATAAAATATGATAGCAGTTTCTATAGATTAATTCAACCTTAAAGATACTGACTGCGGTTGGTGTTATTCTATAGTCGTAATCCTTTCGTGGTGTTATGGATTATTTTAATTTTTCTTTTTCGGCATTTAAGAGTTCAAGATTGAGCCCTTGTTCTCCAGCTGTTTTATCTACCCAAAGATTCAAAGAGTCTATGGCTAAAGAAATTTCATCAAGTTTTTTACTGATATAAGCAAAATCTTTCATTTCATCATCGCTAATCTTACCGTCACGGGCAATCTGGATCAGACGACCGGTAAGAGGATTGATTTCATTTAAACTGGCAATTGTCTCCAAAATGATATTTGACAGATCGGTCATTTCTATTTCTGGAACATAACGATAGCCGATTTCGCATTTGTGAGAGCAATAATAATTGCAAAGATCTGGTCTTTTATAGGCATCTGCCATCTGGAGGATATCATAAGGCGTAGGTTCTTGTGTTTCATATTCAAATTTTTCAATTTTTGAATCAGAGACAGCATCCATTCTTTCACTGGCTTCTGCTCTTGTAAGTCCTGCCGCTTCTCGGCAAAGCTGGTAAATTGTTTTGTTTTCCCTGGTGGATTGTTTACCCATGAGAATTTCCTCCTCGTATATCGCTAAACTTGCAGATTATTTATGTTCCAGGCCGCATGCTGAGCGTGTATTTCTTGTATTAATTTTATTATACATAAATTATGAATTAACAACAAGTAATAGACTTTGTAAAATTACCTATTTTATAAATCATTTCACGGGAATTTTTTACAATTAAATAATCCATTCCAAGGGAAAGCCAGCCCAGCTATTCATTGGAAAGACCATAGAAAAGACAGGTTCAGATACACTGATTAACCTCAGTATGTTCGGAACTGTTTTTTTTGTTGCTATCGTTACTTTCGGCTGCCTTTGCCACACTTGCTTCCTGGAGATTTCAATGACAAACCCTCTCCCATAAGGTATAATAAAGTAGAGTATTTTGTTTTGCTCACCACGAAACGAGAGGGAGATTTACATTAATGGATGCGAATGTGATCAATGAATTGAATTAAAGGAAGCAGAAGCGGCAAAATGGCTTACAAGGGATCAGTTAGATAGTGTTGCCTGGTTACCGGCAGACGTCACTTTGATAGATAAAATCCGAAGGTACATGAAATAAGCTAAGATCGAGGAGAAACTTCCTGGACAAAACAATAGAATATTATAATAAAAATGCGGATATGTTTGTCTAGGGGACTCGTTTGGTAGATTTTACGGTTATACAGGAGCGGTTCACTAAAATGCTTCCGGTAGGTTCAAGGATATTAGATTTTGGTTGTGGTTCTGGTTGAGATTCACGATATAGCTGATTGGTTGTTACAGAGAAATCAAAGTTGGTGGAGAATATTTGTTATGATCAGAAAGATGCAGAACATAGATATTGATAGAGTTGCTGACATATGGTTAAAGACCAATTTAAAAGCACATTATTTTATTCCTGAGCAATATTGGACAAGTAATTATGAATTAGTGAAAGAAATGATGTTACAAGCGGAAGTCTATGTGTATGAAGATGATAAAATGATTCAGGGATTTGTCGGATTAAGTAACGAATACATGGAAGGTATTTTTGTTTCTGATGAAATGCAGTCATGTGGCATAGGTAAACTTTTATTAGAGTATATCAAGAATAAAAAAGCTAGATTGCGATTAAACGTATACCAGAAGAATACCAGAGCCATCTCTTTTTACCAAAGAGAAGGATTCGATATTCAGTGCGAAGGATTCGATGATGCTACTGGTGAAAAAGAATACACAATGTTGTGGCAACAGAAATAGAAAGCGGATTTTTGGGGAGGATTTTATATGGAGTTTAACAATAAGGTAGTGATTGTGACGGGAGGCGCGCAGGGCATTGGAAAGACCATTGCAGAGGAATTGCCTTTATGAAAAAAGCATAAATATAATGACAACACCCAAAAGAAAGGAAGAAGTAATCATGTATAAAAAATTAATGACATGCCTGGAAAGCGTAAGAAAGAAAATTGATTTCAAACCAGAAGTTGCACTGATCCTTGGATCCGGACTTGGAGATTTTGCAGATGGAATTCAGATTGAACAGACCATCGACTATACGGACATCGAGGGATTTCCGGTTTCTACTGTAAAAGGACATAAGGGACGTTTTGTGTTTGGGTATGTGGAGAAAACACCGGTTGTAATTATGCAGGGACGTGTTCATTATTATGAAGGATACGCAATGTCAGATGTTGTTCTTCCAACGCGTCTTATGGGAATGCTCGGTGCGAAAAAAATCCTTCTCACCAATGCAGCAGGAGGAGCTAATCCTTCCTATAAACCGGGAGATTTCATGATGATCACAGATCACATTACAACGGGAGTTCCAAGCCCTCTGATAGGACCGAACATGGATGAGCTGGGAACCAGATTTCCGGATATGAGTGAGGTATACAGCCGTCGTCTTCAGGATGTGATCCGCAAATGTGCAAAAGAATGTGACATCAAACTTCAGGAAGGTGTTTATGTACAGTTTACAGGACCAAATTATGAGACTCCTGCAGAAGTAAGACTTGCACAGAGATGGGGTGGAGATGCAGTTGGAATGAGCACCGCATGCGAAGCTATGGCTGCCCGACACATGGGAATGGAAATCTGTGGAATTTCCTGCATCACAAATATGGCAGCAGGAATTTCCCAAAAAGAGCTTAACCATAAAGAAGTGCAGGAAACAGCAGACCGCGTAGCGAAATCCTTCAAGGAATTAGTAACAAAAGTTGTTGTAAATATGTAAGATCCATAAGTAAGACAGCAGAAAGGAGACAAAAATTATGAAGAAATATAAGAGAATATTTACTATTGTAATAGACTCCTTTGGGGCAGGAGAAATGCCGGACGCAGCCCAGTACGGGGATGAAGGAACAGATACTATGGGACATATTTCCCAGAATGTAGATGAATTTACGATTCCAAACCTTCAGAAGCTTGGAATTGCAAATCTTCATCCGTTGAAACAGGTTGCAGCAGTGGAGCGACCAATGGGGTATTATACATTTTTAAAAGAAGCCAGTACCGGAAAAGATACTATGACAGGACACTGGGAAATGATGGGGCTTCATATCACAAAACCGTTTAAGACTTTTACAGAGACCGGATTTCCAAAAGAGCTGATCGATGAGCTTGAGAAGAGAACGGGACATAAAGTAATTGGAAACAAGAGCTCCAGCGGAACAGAGATCCTGGATGAACTGGCTGAGGAAGAAATCGCTACCGGTCATATGATCGTTTACACATCTGCTGATTCTGTATTGCAGATCTGCGGAAACGAGGAGACTTTCGGACTGGATGAATTGTATCGCTGCTGTGAGATCGCCCGTGATATCACCATGAGGGATGAGTGGAAAGTCGGACGTGTTATTGCAAGACCTTACCTTGGCAAGAAAAAAGGTGAGTTCAAACGTACCAGCAACCGCCATGATTATGCACTGAAGCCTTACGGAAAAACTGCGCTTAATGCATTGAAGGATGCAGGTTATGATGTGATCTCCGTTGGAAAGATTTTTGATATTTTTGACGGCGAGGGACTGACAGAGTCCAATAAGTCAAAAAGCTCTGTTCATGGAATGGAGCAGACAATTGACATTGCGAAAAGAGAGTTTGAGGGGCTTTGTTTTGTAAATCTTGTAGATTTCGATGCTCTTTGGGGACATCGACGCAATGTAAAGGGATATGCAGAGGAACTTGAAAGATTTGATGTAAAACTTGGTGAACTTCTTGATGAGCTTCGTGAGGATGACCTTCTGATCATTACAGCTGACCACGGAAATGATCCGACGCATACAGGAACTGATCACACAAGAGAAAAAGTACCATTTTTTGCTTATTCTCCATCTATGGAGGGATACGGAAAACTGGAAGATCAGAATACTTTTGCAGTAATCGGTGCAACGATCGCAGATAATTTTGAAGTTAAGATGCCGGAGGGAACAATTGGAAGTTCTCTTCTGGATGAGCTGAAGTAAAAGGAACGTAAAATGGATAAAAAAGATATATTAAAAAAGGTGGATCACACATTACTTGGACAGACTGCAACATGGGATGATATTCGAGGAATCCTGGATGATGCCATGAAATATGAGGCTGCATCTGCATGTATTCCGGCTGCTTATGTAAAACAGGCAGCGGAATATGTAGCGGGAAAACTTCCGATTTGTACAGTGATCGGTTTTCCGAACGGATATAATACAACTGCTGTAAAGGTATTTGAAACAAAAGACGCCATTGCAAATGGTGCTTCAGAAATCGATATAGTTATTAACATCGGATTTTTAAAGGATGGAAGATATGAGGAAGTAGAGAATGAGATTCGTGCGATCCATGAAGCTTGTGATGGAAGAATCCTCAAAGTCATTATTGAGACATGCCTTCTTACCGAAGAAGAGAAAATTAAAATGTGTGAGATCGTTACAAATGCAGGAGCAGAATTTATCAAAACTTCTACCGGATTTTCTACAGCGGGAGCAACTTTTGCAGATGTAGAGCTGATGAAGAAATATATTGGAAAAGATGTAAAAGTTAAGGCAGCAGGTGGAATTTCATCTTTCGATGATGCAGAAAAATTTATCAGTCTTGGCGCAGAGCGTCTTGGAACAAGCCGTCTTATTAAGATCCTGAAAAATACGGACACTGGTGCAGGATATTAACACTGTGAAAGAGGACTGTCAAAGACAGGATTATACATAAATTATGAACTAACAACAAGTAATAGAATTTGTAAAAGTATCATTTCACATTTTTCTACCAGCTGTGGATAAAGGATGGACGGAATCTAAAAAATACGATAAAATCTGCATTAGAAATGCTGTTGTCGTGAAATTTACAAACGCTCGAAAAAGGAAAAATAAACATGGCAAAGAAAGATTTGCTATCCGGTACCGGCGTTAATTTATATAGGTGATATTATGAAAATTACTTACATTAACCACAGTGGATTTTTGGTTGAGACCAGAGACTGCTACTATATTTTTGATTATTACAAGGGTGAATTACCGAATCTTGACAAGGAGAAAGAAGTGATCGTTTTTTGCAGTCACTTCCATAAGGATCATTTTAACCCACAAATTTTTGGGATCCTTGATGATATGGGAATGACTTATCAGGCAATCCTGGCGAATGATATACGAAAAAGGAATCATTTGTCGGATATGAAGATCACATATGTTTATCATGATCAAGCTTATAGTTTGGATAATGAAACCAAAGTTGATACATTGCTATCTAACGATAGTGGTGTCGCATTTATTGTCAAAACAAAGGAAGGTACCATTTATCATGCCGGTGATTTAAACGACTGGTATTGGGATGGTGGGTCGAAAGCTGATAACCAGAGACTTACTTCAGCATATCGCGCGGCGATCAGGAAAATCAAGGGTATGCATTTTGACGCTGCATTTGTTCCCTTGGATCCGAGACAGGGAGATCACTATGCTGACGGGATACTGTATTTCCTTAAAAATGTAGATTGCAATGTCATTTTTCCAATGCATTACTGGAATGATGCCAATGTAATTAAGCGGTTTATTACTGAATATCCGCAATATAAGTCACGCATTAGAAACACAGAATGTACAAAAGGAGAAGAAATTTCATCGTAGACCCAGATGGCTACTGGCTTGAGATTCTGCCGTAAAGCGGATGTATGTTGGTGATCTTTTATGGATCAGAGCATTTTATTCTGTGGTCATTTGTGATGAATTATGAGAGAAGGAGACGGGCATGGAGCACTTACGTTGTGTAGTTGAGAGAATTACATATCAGAATGCCGACAATGGCTACACGGTTCTGAAATGTGCGGTGAAGAATTACAGTGATCTTGTCACAGTAGTTGGCACGATGCCGGATACCCATGTTGGTTCTGTGCTGTCTCTGGAAGGTATGTGGAAGATGGATGCCAAATATGGGCGGCAGTTTTTGGTGGAGAAATTTGAAGAGACACTTCCTGCTACAGTATATGGAATCGAAAAATATCTTGGTTCCGGTCTGGTGAAGGGCGTTGGTCCAAAGTTTGCAAAAAGAATTGTGGAAAAATTCGGGAAGGATACACTGGATGTTATTGAAGAGACACCAGATGAACTGCTCAAAGTATCAGGTATAGGAAAAGTACGTGTAGACCGGATCAAAACAAGCTGGCAGGAGCAGAAAGAGATCAAGAATATCATGCTTTTTCTGCAGAGTCATGAGGTCAGCACCTCTCATGCGACAAAGATTTTCAAGACGTATGGAAGTGAGAGCATTGCAATCGTAAAGGAGAACCCATACCGGCTTGCAGATGACATCTGGGGAATTGGATTTAAGACAGCGGATTCCATTGCACAGAAGATGGGGATTGACAAAGGCAAATTTGTCCGTCTGCGCAGTGGTATTTTTTATACATTGAATAAGCTGGCAGAAGCAGGTCATTGTTATACAACAAGAGAACAGCTGACTGGAAGGGCAAAGGAACTTCTGGAAGTGGAAGAACCGGAGCTGGAGATCACCTTGGATGAGATGATCCGCACGAATGATGTGATCAGAGATGAAGCAGAAGATCGGGAAGCAATCTATCTGCCCCCATATTATTTTTCAGAAAGTGGCTGTGCAAAGCGGCTGCTTCGGTTGATGTCCTGTGGAAAGAAGAAATCTGAGGATACGGAAGAAATATTGAAGAAAGTAGCAGCTTCATCAGAAATTACTTATGACGAGATTCAGTGGCAGGCGGTAAAGACAGCGGTTTCCTCTAAGGTCATGGTGCTGACCGGTGGACCTGGAACCGGAAAGACTACAACAACTCTGGGAATTATTTCTGCATATAAGCAGGCTGGATGTCAGATCATTCTTGCTGCACCGACTGGAAGAGCAGCAAAGAGAATGTCAGAAGCAACTGGAATGGAAGCAAAAACGATTCACCGGTTATTGGAATATAAACCTCCGGAAGGCTATCAGAAAAATGAAGAACATCCGCTGGAAGGAGATGTGCTGATACTGGATGAATGTTCCATGATCGATATTATGCTGATGTATAATCTTTTAAAAGCATTGCCGCAGCAGATGTCTCTGATTCTGGTAGGCGACATTGATCAGCTGCCAAGTGTCGGAGCGGGCAATGTTCTTAGAGATATTATTGATTCCGGATGTGTTCCGGTAGTTCGTCTGACACGGATTTTCCGTCAGGCACAGGGAAGTCGGATCATCATGAATGCACACCGGATCAATAGAGGGGAAGGCATTGATATGAGAGGTGGGAAAGATGCCGACTTTTTCTTTGCCACCAAAGAGAGTAATCAGGAAGTGGTGGATACTATCGTCCAATATTGTAAGACGAACCTGCCGAGATACTATCATGTAGATCCATTGCAGGATATTCAGGTGCTGACTCCGATGCAGAGAGGCGAATGTGGGGCAGTAAATCTGAACCAGGTGCTGCAGGAAGCCATGAATCCGTCAAAGATCTTTCTGCGGAGAGGCGGCACACAGTACCGGCTGAAGGATAAGGTGATGCAGATCCGGAATGATTACGATAAGGAAGTATTCAACGGAGATATTGGTACTATCACAAAAGTTGACGTGGAAGAACGGGAACTGACAGTTCTGTTTGATGAACGGAAAGTAGTCTATGATGTGACAGAGCTGGACGAACTGGCGCTTGCCTATGCAGTGACGATCCACAAATCCCAGGGAAGCGAATATCCAATCGTTGTCATGCCATTTACTATGAGTCATTTTGTCATGTTGCAGAGAAATCTCCTTTATACGGGTGTGACCAGGGCGAAAAAGATCCTGGTACTTGTCGGAGAGAAGAAAGCTGTGTATTATGCGATAAAAAATGAAACGACAACTGGCAGAAATACATGTCTGGCAAGACGTCTGCAGCCGGACAGCAAAGAAGCACAGGAAGTGAAGGCACAGCTTTTGAAAGAAGCAGTAGACGAGACCGCAAATGAGAACGGAAGCGACAGTAAGAAGATGATCGTCTATAAGGGCAGCATCCAGCCTTCTATGGTATGTGAGACACCGGCAGTTTATGAGGGAAATCTCTGGAAACGCCTGTCGCAGTCAAAGTTCAGAAGCAGTTTTTCCCTGAAGGCAAACGATCGGAGTTATGTATCAGAAAAGGGAATGGAGAAAGTACGTGAGCATGCCTGTGATTTTATCAGAAAGCGTCTTGCACCGGCAGAAATACCAAATGATGGAAAACAGACACCGATGAGAGGGCATCCGGTTTTTGTAGCCCAGCATGCCACAGCTACCTGTTGCAGGGGATGTCTGGAAAAATGGCATCGTATTCCGAAAGGACGGGAATTGACAGAAGCGGAGCAGGAATATGTTGTAAATGTGATCATGGAATGGATCGGTCGGGAAATTCATTGAGAGAACGTCTCAGCTTTGGGGGCTGATTTCTATAGCCGCAACCCTTTAATATCTTTAACAAATGTAGCAAGAATTCTCCCACCTCTTCAGGTGGG